>DAOVHJ010000197.1 GCA_030671945.1 Candidatus Heimdallarchaeota archaeon | reverse complement strand
GCGGATAATGTTAATTTCAATCCTTTTGCCAAACCATTTGGAGCAAAAAAAGGATCAAATAAATTATTTAAGTTTTCATTTGAAATTGCTGCCCCTGTATCTTCAATTACTATACGAACAAATCGACCGATATAAGCATCTGGGATTTTTTCACAATAAATATCATCAACAATTATATTATTAGTTTTAATTGAAATTGCATCATGTTTTTGTAAGCGTTCTTTTGCACTAACTATTAGATCCATAAGAAGTTGTTCAATGCTTTTTCTGTCACCTTTTATTTTCCAAAGATTAGACGCAAGTCCTAATTTAATTGTTAGATTTTCTTTATTTAATTGACTCTGAGTAGTTTTTATATAATTAATAACTTCATTTACATTGAATGGTGATTTTTCCAATTCTTGTTTGCGTCCAAAATAAAGTAATTGATTAATTAGTTTATTCATCCTATAAGAAGCACTTGAAATCTTTTTCAAACTATCACTATACTCGGGAGGTAATTCAGTCATTTTATTTGATAATAATTCAATATGACCTTGAACAATTGTAAGCAAATTATTAAACTCATGAGCTACTCCTCCAACAAAAACACTAACTGCTTCTAGCTTTTCAAGCTGACGTAACTTTAATTGCTTATTTAATTCTTTTTTTGTGAGATTTTCTATATTCATTATTATAGCACTTTCTTTTTTCCCTTTTTTCACTTAATTTTTCCAATTAATTTTCTTAAAAGAAAATACTTTGGTCTTTTAAGAAACAATAAAGAATATCACACAAAATCTGGGTGATTTTCGTTTCCAAACAACACTTTATAATCTAATAAGAATATATACCTTTTTCTTTAGGAAATAAAGTGTAATTTCTATCAAAAGTAGTTGAAAAAATGATAATATCAGGATTAATATTTTTTACATAGTATTCGAGCGCAGTAGAATATAGTTTTTTAGAAGAAAATTCTTTAAGAGTAAAATCTCTTTGAACAATAATTAAAGCTAAGACAGTTAAATCGGGGAAAAACATCTTTGAATAATATCTCAACTGAAGAATTAATTTTGTTAGTAGAAAAGGGCCACTTCATTGAGTCAAAATCAATTTTGTCTAAGATAGAATATAAACATCTAACTTCAAAAGATAAAATCCTATTTGATCTTCTCAAATTTGAAACGTTAAATGGATTGTATGAATTTACTGAGGTTTTAGAGAAAATCGATTTTTCAATAAATCTAGCAACAAATGAAAAGATGGTAAAAGAACTGCTTCAATTACTGTATCACAAGTCATTTGCATTAAATTTTAGGAATAAAAATGATGATTCTATTGAAGTAATTGAATTAGGTTTGAAAATAATCAGAAATTTAACAAAGAGCGAACAAAAACAGGTTTCTAAAGAGAAAGCATTTCTATTTCTGGAATATGGATACATACATTTTATTCGCAAGAATTATAAAAAAGGATCATTTTATGCGAAGAAGACCTTAAGAATTTTTGAAGAATTAGATTTTCAAGTAGGAATTGGACGAGTCTTTGAATTACTTGGTTTAATCAATTTTGGTTTTGTAAATATTACAAAGGCTATTGATTTCTTTGAGGAAAGTTTAGAGATTTATACTAAGCTAGATATTAATCATCTTATTTTGAATTGCTATTATTATCTTGGAAGAATGTACTATTACAAAGGAGAACTTAATCAATCAGTTGAATATTTGGAAAAATTGGGACCGTTTATTGAGAAATATAATGATGATTATCGAGTAGCAGTTTATAAGTTATATTTAGTTCCATTATTACTGGAAAAGGGTGACTATTCATTAGCTAAAAAGAATACTTTGGAATGCTTAACTCGTTTCAAAAGAATTAAACGTTATGACCTTCTTGGGTGGGCTTATTACAAGATTATTCAGGTTTTTCTTTTTCAAGATGACTTTTCTCAAGCCAAGAAATATCTTGAGATGATAGGTTCTCAGAATATTGAATTTGGTGTGGAAGCTAATTGGAGGGATTACAAACGTCTAGCAGAAGCTCAAATACTTATCAAAAGTGGATCTCAATCAAATTACACAAAAGCTAAGATTATTCTCATTGACTTAGTTGATAATTGGAGTAGGAATATAGCAGATACCTATGAAGCAAGGTATTATTTATGTAGAATTCTTTTGCAAGAATATCTTGAATCTGGTGAGATTGAGATTTTAGAGCAGATAAATATCTTAACAAAAGAAATTCTGGAATTTGGAAATGAAAATGATTTAATAGGTTACCGAATAAAGGCAAGCAATATCCGTCTATTAACACTATGGATTCAACAACAGATTTTACCAGACGTTACAAAACAACAAAACTTGGAACTCCTACTAGTGAATGTTCAAAGGATAGCTGAGAGAATTGGTTTGAAGACAATTGCTAGAGAATTTTCTAATGAACATATGAAATTGCTTCAACAAAAACATGCTTTAGACGATATTATAAAATTCTACTTTCCTTCTACAGATTAGCTAATTCTTCTTCACATAGTTATACTATGATAAAAATTATGAATTATCATTTCAATGTTTATCAAGTGTAAAAATTATCGTGCTTGTGAGATTATGCAAACAGATTTGCTATTTATGACTGATAGTTATCTCAAGGAATTTGAAGCTATAATTACTGATATTTCAGAAGATGGATTGAATGTATATTTAGATCGAACAGCTTTCTTTACTGGGGGTGGTGGTCAGCCCCATGATATTGGGAAGCTCATAATTAATAATGAGGAATACAATGTAGTAAAAATCGCTCGAGATAGTAATCGTGCAATCTATCATGTAATTGATCGATCCTGTGAAGCAAAAATTGGTTCTGAAGTAAAAGGAGAGATTGATTGGGAGAGACGGTACAAGATTATGCGTTATCATACAGCACTTCACATTCTCTGCGGATTGATTTGGAAAGAGTTTGGTGCCAGTGTTACAGGGGGCAATATGTCTCCTGACAAGGCTCGAATGGATTTCAATCTGGTTGATTTTTCTAAGGAACGAGTTGAGTATATCGAAAAACGTGTTGCTGAAGAAGTTGCAGCTGCTCGAGATGTTGTTATCAAAATATTACCTCGAGAAGAAGCATTTCAAATTCCAGATTTAATTCGAACAAAAATTAATCTCTTACCTCCTCAAATCAAAGAAGTTCGAACAGTAGAGATTGTAGGCTTAGATTTGCAAGCAGATGGTGGAACACATCTCAAAAACACTCGAGATGTTGGTATTGTAAAAATAATTGAAACGATAAATAAAGGAAAAGAGAATAAAAGAATCGTCATCAAAATTGAAGACTAATTTCTATTTTCTCTTTCTGGAAATTACAATTATTGTAATAGTAACAGTACTTACCCCTAGAATTGTTATTAGAGATGTGAAACCTGGAAAACCATTTGTTGACGTATTTGTCGGTGTTGGAGTAGGCGTTGGCGTTATGTCAGGAATAGTACTTCCTCGATCAACTGCTTCCATGACTGCAGCAGTAACATTAAGCATACCATAACCATAATGATCGTCTTTTCCTACAGCACCTAAGTCTGTCGCGGTTTTCTGTAGTATTTCTCTTATTTCTGAAGAGGTGACAGAGGAATTCGCAGAAATCATTAAAGCGATTGTAGCAGAAACTTGCGGACAAGCAAACGATGTACCAATACCATAGATATAACCTATTCCATCCGCATAAGTACTGTGAATCAAATGTTGAATAATATCATAACCTTCATCTCCTACTGGTGCTACCAATTCAGTCCAAGGACCATAATTACTGTAATCAGCTCTTGCATCATAGTAATTTGTTTCTCCAACACATATGACTTCATCATATCCACCTGGATAAGATTGGAAGTAAGCTCCACCACCAGGAAGCCACGTATTACCAGTACATGAGACAAGTGAAACATTGTTGTTGTAAGCATATAAGATATCATCATAATAATCAATTATATTCGGGTAATTTTGAAGACTCATACTTATTACATCTGCACCATTGTCTACAGCGTAGCGTATAGAATCCCCTAGTTCTTCATAGGTGCATCCTGCATAATTATCTGCCTTGAGTACTCGTAAATTCATTAATTTGACATCAGAAGCTATCCCTGCAATTCCTACACCATTAATTGCAGCAGATATTAAACCTGCAATAAATGTTGCATGCCAATGAACTTGGTCTCCAAGTTCACCTTCAGGTTCATTATCAGGTGTTTCACCTATACTAACAAAATCCCAACCTGATACATCATCAACGTAACCATTACTATCATCATCGATAGCATTACCAGCGATTTCACCTGTATTGATCCATTCTGAGTGTGTAATTTCTGAATGATTAAAGCAGATGCCAGAATCAATAACAGCAATAACAACATCAGAGGAACCATTGGTAATTTTCCAAGCATCAAACGCTCCTATTTTACTCAAATGCCAATCAAATTCAACTCCATTTTGAGTGGTAAGAGCTGATACATAATTTGGTAAATTCCCAAATTGACATCCAACTATAAGAGAAATTAAAATCGTAAGATAAATCAAAGATTGTTTCTTTTTCATTTTATATACTCCCAAAAAATCTCTATTTTAAAAGAAGTAAAAGAATAAAAAAACCTTCTGCCTCTTCTCTCTTTTAATATTCAGATTCAGAAACCATAATTGCTTCTGCTTTATCTATAGAAAATTTTGGTTCAATCTCTTCATCAATATAATCCGGTTTAGCAATTTCTCCTCGGTTAGAGTAGATCATACCCCAAATCATAACAATGGTTAGTATTCCTGCAGCAACTAAGATAATGTATTTTGGTAAAACGACTTCAGCCACTAATGAAACAATACCCATTCCAGCTAACCGAGCTATACCTTGGAATAATTGTTGCGTTCCAAAAACCCGACCTTGTTTCTCGTATGGTATTTGTTCTTGAATTAAAGTTGGAGCTGAAACATTGATTGTAGAAATAACTACTCCAAATATGAATAAAAGTATGCCAATGGACCAAGCACTCCTTGCGAAAGCAAAGCCATACAAGAATAATGTTGCACCTATTAAGGCGATATTCAGCATTGCTACTTTACGTTTAATTCTACCTATTCCCATTAGAATTAATGACATAATAATTCCTGAGACTCCCATTACCGCTTGCAAAATACCGTACCACGATTCTGTAAGTCCCATTTCACCTTGTAAAATAACTATAAACAAGACATTAAATGTTGAAAATGAAAATATGGTTAATGCAAAAACTATTAACATATATGAAATCTTTGGTGCAGCTCTTATTGTTTTAAAGCCTACAACCAAATCATCATATAATCCTTTTGTTCGTGCTCTAAACGTTACTTCCTCAGGTCGCTTAACCTCTGGTGGTTTCTT
>DAOVHJ010000236.1 GCA_030671945.1 Candidatus Heimdallarchaeota archaeon | reverse complement strand
TTCGTTAAAGATGGAATGGTACTTGGAATCGGAAGTGGATCAACAGTTAGAGAATTCATAAAACTATTAGGAACCTCCGATTTTGACACACAAAAAATCGTTTGTATACCAAGTTCACTAGATACCGAAAACATGTTAATAGAAAATAATATGGTGGTTGGAACATTAAACCAGTATCCTGTTATTGATTTAACTATTGATGGAGCAGATAGAGTCGATGAAGACCTAAATGTAATCAAAGGCGGTGGAGGGGCATTATTAAGAGAGAAAATAATTGCTGCAGCAGCTAAAGACTTAGTTATCATTGTTGATGAATCTAAAATAGTTGCTGAATTAGGAGGAAGTTTTCCCATTCCTGTTGAAGTAATTCCTCATGCTAAGGAATTCGTTACGAAGAAATTACTAGCTCTAAAAGGTGAGCCCAAATTACGGATAGCTTCAGATAAATTAGGACCTACAATAACAGACAATGGTAATGTTATCTTGGATACAGATTTTAAGATAATTAGTAATCCTACGATATTTGAAGGAATTCTAAACAACATCCCTGGCGTTATGGAAAATGGTCTTTTCCCAAGCTACTTAGTAAGCAGAGTAATAATCGCATCTGAAAAAGAGATAAAAGTAAAGGAAAAAACGTGATTTAGATAAAGCTATTTTTGCTTTGCGTAAACCGTTTCTCCTTTGTTAATCATTCTAATGATTTCCCTTGCAATAGAAGTAGCACGTTCTATTTTGATCTCGCCTTTTTTACCAATTGATCCTTGGAATAATGCCTTTTCATTTGTGGAGATTTCTACATTAATCCCTCGCAAATCTTCCTGAAAGCTTAGAACAACATGTGTTTTAGTGAAGCGAATATCAACTGGCAGATGATCTTGTAGTTGTGCTTTATCTGCAGAGTCAGTGGGTTCATCATCATATAGAAGTGGTTTGACATCAATTCTCATACCAATTTTCTTTTCAAGCTCAGTAATAGTTTTCCCTTTTCGACCAATAAGTAGTGGGATTTCGTCTTCTGGCACTTCAACTCGTATTGAATTTTTACTCAATTTTGTAATCCTAAATTGCTTCGAGTTAGTTTGACGACGAAGAATTCTTTCTATTTCCTTCTTTTCTTGTGGTTGCATCGGCAGAGATTTTTGAGTGTTCACGCTGTCAACAGGTATGACTGATACTTGCTCACCGAAAACAAAGATATCATATTTTAATTTATGAGTTTCAAAATCTCTTACTTCAATTACTGGGCGTGCAAGATCTCTTTCTTGCATACCAGAAGGAACTTTTACTGTCATTTTAAGTTCTAAAACATCACAAATTTCTCCGTCTTCGATGAAAATAACGGTATCAAGAATACTTGGTATCATTCCAAGATCGATTCTTCCGATAAAGCGTTGTATTGCTTCAATTGCTTTTGTGGAATGAATTACCCCTACTAATCCGATTCCCGAGAGACGCATATCTGCAAAAGCTTCAAAATCAGGGGTTTTTCGCAGTTCATCAAATATAACGAAATCAGGTCTCATAAGCAACATGATATCCGCAGTTTTCCTAAAATCACCAGCAAGAGCTGTGTATTGTGATACTTCGGGTCCTACTTGCAGATCTCGAGGTTTTTCAACCGTTTTCACGGTTTTGTTTTGTGCTGCATAGAAATCAGCTAATGCTTGCGCAAAAGTTGATTTTCCCGCACCTGGTGATCCAGCAACTAAAACTCCTTCTGCTCTCTTTTTCAATCTCTCTAATAAATTTGGAGAGAGTTTGTAATAATCTAAAGAAAGTTTTGTAATAGGTTTAACGGCAGTAATCTCAAGAGCATCAGAAAAGGGTGGTTGAGCAATAACAATTCTCATTGATTCAAGTTGGATAACTTTTACACCTGGCTCATCCATTTCGACAAATGAATCCGGTGTAACACGTGCAATGGAAAGAATATCTAAGATTAGTTCATCAATTTCTTTATGAGTTGTTGGATTCTCATGTATCTTTACTAATTGCCAATTTCCTGGTTTTCCTTTCTTTGCTTGTGGAGCAACTTTTTCTCTGATATGTACAGACATAGTTTGTTCATCAAAGAAATCGAATATTCTTACGAGCGGTTTCTTCTTTGGCATTTGTTTTAGATATTCAACAGGAATACCTTCAACTTCACACATAGAGACAAGAACTTTATCACTAGTGAAAACAACTGCATCGTGTTCTCGTGCTACATCTCTTATTCTCGCATCCAATTCTCCTGAAGATGCTAACCGGATTTCTTCAAGCTTTGGTCTTTCCCCTGCAAGAGTGATGGGAACACCCATTCGTTTACATTCAAATCGAAGATTCTTTAATTCCTCTATTCCTTCAAAGCCCTTCGCTCGATGATTATTTGCCATGTTCTCAATTTCACTTATCACTACGTGTGGAATAATAACTTCCACTACTTTTCCTTCAAGAGCAAGAATTTCTTCTACGATAAACTTTGAAATGATCACACTGGTATCTGGTACAATTTTCACTGGTAATTACACATCCTTGCAATTCAAATTACAATGATTAAATTAAGCTTTAAATGCTTTCTTTTAATTCGTAAGTTCTTATATGCTATCCTATTTTTAGTTATCTAAATTTTTTTCCCCAAAATTGATTTATTGCTTATACTAAAGACAAAGTGGTTTTTTCAAAACAAACCAAATACATATACATTTAACTCAAAAATTGTAATTAAAGTGTAAATTAATTGCTTTAAACAGTGAAAGATAATGACCAATATGAATACCTCTGAAGAAGAAAACCTAAAATCTGAGCAAGAAGAAATAGATTTTACTCCTCTTACTCCAGAGGAAAAAGATGATTTAATTCTTGAAATGCATGCAGAGGAAATGATGAAGAAACAAGAACAAGTGAAAGAAGTTTTAACTCCTCCAGTAAAAAAGAAGAAAAAACGAAAGAAAAAAGGTCCGCCTTCAGGAGCTGATATTGCTCCCGGATTTGGTTGGGTCGTTATTAAAATGGCATCTGCAATGACATTCAGTATGGTATTTATCTTAATAGGACCGATACTCTCTATCTTCTCAATAGTAAAACTCATCCAGACACATTGGACTATTGACTGGAATGCTCTGTACTTTTCGGGTTATATTATTTTCATATTTGTAGGAATCGGGATGGTTATTAGTTCCGTTTACTTGTTCAAGTACATTATACGGGACTGAGAAATATCTAAGAAAAGTCTAATCCATCAAATATAATTTTTTTATAAAATTAAAACGGGAATGAATACATTCCCACAATAGTGTAGATAAATCTACTATCCACCTTTGAGAATCGGTAGAACAATGATCTCATCATTTTTCTCGACAAGTTGCTCTAATTTTGTACGAGCACCATTGACTAGGATAGTATGTCTATCAAGATTTTTAATCCCTACTTTCAAAAGAAATTCCTTTAATTCCATTCTCTCCTCTGGTATAAATTTCAGTATACTGCTTTTTCCAGATTCAGAACCGCTCAACTATTTCACCTTAGGGAATGGATAGTATATCTATAAGATTATAAGATAAATAATAATCTTTCCTATATTTATTTCAATTCTTTTAGAATATGAATCTTATTATTTTGATGTAAAATTAAATATCTTCAGAAGATTCCTTAAGCTATTTGGGGAAATATTGTTTTTGGGAATAAATTCTTCTAGACAGGCTTGGGAAACACCATTTGTGAGATGTTTTTTGACACTCGACGTTTCTTTGTTTCAATTACTTGATCATGAATCCATTGAAAAGCTTCGTAAATCCCTAATCCGGTGATAGAGCTTGCTTTCTGTACATGAATAGTTCGATCGAATAATCCTGTAAGTTGAAAGAGGTGAATTATGTAAGCAAGTGAACAGACATTTGGCAAATCTTGTTTTGTAGCGAGAACTAGAATTGGAATATCAGGATTACAATAATTATTGATTGCTTTATGAAAGATGTCTTTAGCTAATGGTAATCGAGTAATATCACTTGAATCAACAACGAAAATTAAAATATCTGCTCTTTCAATATACGCCGGCCAAAAGTGACGAAATACTTCTTGCCCTCCAAGGTCCATTACAGACATGGATAATTTCCCAAGTTTGAAATTCTCGTGATTTACGCCCATTGTAGCTATAGTTTCACGAAACTCACCTTTCTTTAGAAAGCTAAGGATTGAAGTTTTACCAGCATTATCTAAACCACACATTGCTATATTGACTTTACGATCAACTTTTCCAAAGAGTTTTGCTAGGAATCCCAAATTTTTTTCCATCCATTCTTACCTTAATTTGAAGAGCAATTAGAGGTATCAAAAAAGGCATATAAACTCCACTTACAATTACAAAATCATCCAGAAGAATGAAATCCTAAAACATAAATCAATATCAAAAAAACGTTAAATTGGCAGTCTTAAAATCTTAAGACCAACCAATTATTCTTCGCCATTTTCTTTAGGAACAAAGATTTTGAAAACTTCTTCGCTTTCACGACTTAATAAAAGGTCTTCTCGAGATTTAAAGAGTTCACGCAAATTTGTGGGAATTTGTAATGCGCCAAATGCATCACTGAAAACTGGAATGTTTTTCTCATCAGCAAATCCACGTCTTACACTCGTTATGCGTCCATCCACTAAGAGCATGGTACGATATCCTCGTGCGATTAATCTTCTATCATGAGTTGCGAGAATCATTGTTACTCCAAGATCTTCATTTATTTTTTCAAAAAAGCTAATAATTTTTTCTGAAGTCTGTGAATCAAGTTCTCCAGTAGGTTCATCTAGAACA
>DAOVHJ010000043.1 GCA_030671945.1 Candidatus Heimdallarchaeota archaeon | reverse complement strand
CAAAAGAGAGGGTTTATTCAACAAATCAATAGTTTAATTAGGAACTAACCTAGAATTCTGTCGATAAAATCGTTCATTTAACGTAAAAGTGTATAATTAAAACAAAAACGGTGTATTCCCATGCGATATTTAGTCTTAGGTTCAGGATTAATGGGTCGTGCAGCAGCATTTGACCTTCTCCGTCATGATGACACAAAAGAATTAATTTTAGCAGATATAGATGAGAGTAATTTAAAATCAGTTGCTGATTTTCTAAATGACTCTAGAGTTAAGACTGTAGTACTTGATGCAAAAGATAAAACCCAAGTTCTTGAAGTAATGAAAGGAATTGATTCAGTAATGGCTTGCATTTCTTATACATTAAATTATGATTTAACAAAAGCAGCCATAAAATCTGGAGCTAATTTCTGCGATCTCGGGGGGAATAATACTGTTGTTGCTAAGCAATTCACTCTATCAGAAGAGGCTGAAAAAGCCAACGTAACTATAATACCTGATTGTGGTTTTGCACCTGGTGTTGCCAGTATTTTTGTTGAAAATGGAGTTTCTAAATTAGAAACAGTTGAGGAAATTCATATTCGCGTTGGTGGGTTACCTCAGGATCCAAAACCACCTTTGAATTATTCGCTTATTTTTGCAGTTCAAGGTTTAACAAATGAATATATTGAGATTGTTGAAGTAATAAGAGATGGAAAAATAACTCAAGTAGAACCCTTAACAGAAATAGAAGAAATTGAGTTTCCAGAACCTTTTGGAAAACTTGAAGCATTTCAAACTTCAGGCGGAACATCTACTCTTCCAAAAACTTTCCTTGGTAAAGTAAATGAATTGGACTATAAAACAATTCGATACAAAGGTCATTGTGAGAAAATGAAAGCAATTTTAGACCTTGGTTTCAAAAGCTATGAAAAAATCGATTTCCAAGGGTGTAAAATTTCACCTCGTGAATTTCTTGAGACAATGCTTGTGAAGAATTTAACACACGAAAACACAAAAGATCTCTCTTTAATGAGAATAGAAGTAATTGGTTTCAAAGACAAGAAGAAAATGAAAATCTCTTATCAAGTAATAGATTACTATGACGAAGAGAATAATCTTACATCTATGATGCGTATGACTTCATACCCAGCAGCAATTATCGCTCGAATGATGGCAATTGGTGATATCAAAAAGAAAGGTGTTGTAACACAAGAATACAATGTTCCATCTGATCTTATGTTGGAAGAATTAGGTAAACGAAATGTCAACATAGAATACAAAGAAGAAGAGATTAACTAACCACTGGTCTTTCATATTCCAAAATTAAATTGTATTGGTTTTGTGTTTCTATTGCACATGGTCGGATTTTTCTGACCATTTTTATTGCTTTTTCACCATCAAATGTTCCATATATGAATCGTTCTGCGAGAGCAAGCATTAATCCTGTTCTTCCACAACCAACCCAACAATGAACTAGTACTTTTTTCTTCTCTTTAATTGCTTTAGAGACTATATCTAAGAATTGCTCAATATGTTCATTTTTCGGTATGTCATAATCTGTAATAATTAATTCATAATGCTCAAAATCGGTTTTAAGCTCTTCATAATTTGGATGTTCGCGTATTCCTTCATCCAATGAAATAATGATATCAATTCCTAATTGTTTAATTTGTAACAAATCATCCTCGGTTTCTGGCATAGCTGAACCATATAATTCAAGCTCTTTGTAAGCATAAATATCAAAAGTCTTCATGTCTCGTACCAACTGTTTCTTTATTCTTTGTCATCTAATCCCCAGAATTTCTTTTCAGCTCCAGCTGCTTCTTTTCGTCTGCGAAGTGTTTCTGGATCTGCTAATTCGTCGTCTTCCTCATCTGGTTTTGTTTCAAGTCTCTTTGCTCGAATGTAGTATGAGATAATAGATAAAGCGATTATAAACGCTGCAACAATTCCTATAGTTCTTCTTACGGTATTATTTCCACCTGCGTTTGGATCATAATTTAATTCCATTACAAAATGGCCTTCTGAAAAACCATATGTGGATAATGAGAAATAGATACTTGTAGTATTTAATATGTATAACTCTTCACTTTCACCTATTGAAATTTCTTTCATTACTCCATTTACTGTAGCATTTACTGGATCACCGGAAGTTACAGTTATGATTATACTGCCATTATAATATACTGTTGCATCTATATCCAGTAATACCTTTGTTTCATTATTAACAACAAAAGATTGTGTTGTATCAGAAGCAGCAACTACTATATTACTCACAGACAAAAACCCAAGTAGTAGGATAAAAACAAATGGAATGAGTTTTTGTTTAAACTTTGAACTATTCATTTCTCTAGGTTCCTTTCTTTTGTTTATCAAGTGAAGTTATTTTACCTAATTTTTCAGGTTCATCCAGTAATTCTAAATTCTCTTCATCTGCTTTCTCTTCTATGAGATCAAATATAACAAATTCTTCACCGGATTCAGTTTTAATTGTTGTATAACCATCTTCTTTTGGTTCTGTTTCTTTTTTCTTTAATTGTTTTAAGAGAATTTCTTCATTAGTAATTTCAACATCTAAATTACTTTTCTTGATTGTGTTATAGAGATACCTGCCTAGTCGTTCATTCGTTTCAAATTTCATTTCTATAACTTTTTCATGAAATATTTCTTCGGTAATTCTTGTTTTGTCATGAATTCTAGAAACTAAGGACATGCCTTCATTATTATTTGGTATTTGCAGATGAAAACAATATGTTTCGAGAATATTTAGAATTTCAAGTCTTAGTGCTTCTATATTAGTTTCATCTTTCGCGCTTATCATTATTGGCTGTCTTTTTAGTGCTGCTTTAACAATTTCCAGTTTTTCCTCTCTATTTTGTGCAATATCCATTTTGTTTAGAACAGGAATTAATGGTATTGCTTCAGCTTGAATCGCTCCTAAAGTATTCATTGATGCTAGAATTTTTATCTTTATGTTTTCTACTGAATCATTACAGTCAATTAATAATAAGACTAAATCAGCATCTGTTACTTCTTTCAGGGTAGCATAAAAGGCATCCATTAAAACGTGTGGGAGTCTGGAAATGAATCCAACTGTATCTGTGATTAATATTTTTCTTCCGTCTGCATCGAAACTTCTCGTTGTTGTATCCAACGTGGTAAACATTCTACCACTTACTTCAACTTCAGCTTCTGTCAAGGCATTCAATAGAGTACTTTTTCCAGAATTAGTATACCCAGCAATTGCTACTAAATCGAATCCCGATTTCAACCTTCTTTTTCTTCTCAAATCTTTTGACATCTTTATGAGATCTAATTTTTTCTCTAATTTCCTTATTACAACGTTTCGAGATGTAACACTTCTGTGACTTTCTAATCGCGAACCACCTGCCTTCTTCAAGGCTGCTAAACGAATCTGAGTTAGTGCTTCTTGAGTTCCAGCTTTCTTGACAAATATCTCAAGTATAAGCTCAAATCGATCAACGATTTCTACATGCCACATTTTTCTTAAATTATCTAATTGAATTGCATCAAACTTGTTCTCAATTATCACGACATCTGCGTTTAATTCCTTTATTCGACCTTTGATTTGCTTTGCTTTTCCTTTTCCAAATAAATAAGCAGGATGTAATCTATCAGTTTTTTGAGTTATTTTTTCTACGACCTCATACCCAGCAACAAAAGCTAATTCAGATAATTCAGCTAAGTGATCTCCTATCCTTCTATCAACTATTACCTCAGCTAGAATAGCTCTTCTTTTTTGGATTTTGTTTAGCATCCGAGATCACCTTTATTTTTTTCTCTAGTTATTTTCAAGTTCAACTAAATAAAAGTTAGTTGGTAAATATCCTATTTTGTAGATTATAAAACAAAGCAAATAAAAGAATATAATCATTAACTTGAAAATTAAAGGGATAATACTCATAACTATGAAGGTATTATCATGTTATTTGTTTATGAAAATTAAAAACATTCAATTGTGAGATGAATTAATTGACTGAAGATATACACGAGAAAAAACCAGAGGAAATTAAAGAACGAATCAAAGAACTGGATGAAATTCTTAGTAAAGATGAAAAAAATGTTTCAGCACTTTTAGAAAAATCCTCTTGCTTACGTCATCTTGAAAAACACAATGAAGCAGTAGAAGTCCATGATATTTTATTATCACTAAACCCTAAAGATATTGATTACTTATTTATGAAAGGTTTAGTGTTGATTGAAGCTTCTCGATTTGAAGAATCATTAGAATACTTTGACACAATCCTCAAAATTGATCCAAAACATCGAGATGCGCTATTCAATAAAGGATTAGCTTTAAGAAAACTTGGAAAAGAAGCTGAAGCCAAAGATACAATGAAAAAAGCATTAAAATGAAAATAATAGCAGATTGAATTATTAGGTGTATATTTATAATAACTAATTTGAATTTTATATTGTATGGATCGGGATCAGAAATGGATGAAAAAGATACTAAGGATTTTGAAACTAATATCACATCAAAAGTAAGACTTGCTCAAGACAAACTACGAAATATTGTGAAAGAGCTTAAGAAAATCGAGTATCCATTCTTTGATTTACCTACACAGATCAACCCTAGGAAAATTGCTGCTTTAGATGGTGGTGGTTTTTCAGAAGATTTTGTAGGTTTAGCTATAATACCTTCACGTGCAGCAGGTGCTATCTTTGAGCAAAATAAAAATCCAATTTGGATTGAAGAAGATGATGTTGAAATTTTAACTATGGATGATGATCCTAGGAATTTTGGATCTCTTTTTCGGGATTTACTTGAGGTGAATGTTGCGTTAAAGCTGGCAGAAATGAAACCAGATATCCTATTCCTTGATGGATCCATAACTAATTTTGCTTACAAAGGTATTCCTCATAGTTTAAGATTTTACTTGGAAGATTTAGATAGTATTGATGAAGGATCATATATTGAAAAATTCTTTAGTCTTTATCAAAAATTCATTCAAGCAGCTTATGAATTGATCACTAAATGTATTTTAGATGATATAGTTCTGGTTGGTGTTTCCAAAGATTCTCGAGCTAATATTTTGATTAAACATTTACACAAAGATTCTAAGAAACAACCACCAATTAATGATGTGTCTTTAATCAATATTATTTCAAAAGGTAAAGCAGGATTTACTAAACCAATTAAATTTGCTCCTAAAATCAGTCCCGTACGACAAAAAGTTTGGAAAGCAGCAAACGTGTTTCAGGAAAACGAATTGCAATCTTTCTATCTTAGTTACTTTGTTTTAAAGGATGGATCTCAACCTATACGAGTTGATTCTCTTTTACCGCAAAAGAACCGTTTAAAGGAAATTCAAGAAGCAATGGTCACATATCATGATGGCAGTGGTTTCATCACACCCGCTTATCTCACTCATAAAAAAGCTCACATGTCACAAGATTATGGCTCACGCATCGTAAATCTTGTTGTTGAGAAAATCTTTCATGAATCACCAGAAGTTTACAAAGCATTTATGTCCAAAAAACGAAGAGATATTATTCAATAACCAAATAATATCTTCTTTTTATACTTACAAGTCACTATCGAAATATATTTTATATATAAGCGAAAATATAGCTACTATGCCTAAAATTGGAAAAGAGAAATCGAAAGTTATCCTATTCTGTGGTTTATCTAACGCAGGAAAGACGACCATTCTCAATATTTTTACAAAAGGAGACGTTTTCAAGACAGCTCCAACTTTAGGTGTTTCTCTTAGTACGTTACCAACGAAAGATATGAATTTTCGTATTTTCGATTTAGGTGGCCAAGAAAAATTCCGAGAAGAAGTAACTCCTCTTCTCCCTTTTGCAGATTTGATAGTTTTTGTTATTGACTCTGGAAATAAGAAGGATCTTAAAGAGGTTTCAAAAGAATTCAAAAGAATTCTAGCCAACACCCAGAAGAAGCTTGTTCCTATGTGTGTTCTAAGACATAAATCTGATCTCAAGAAAACCATCAAAGAAAGTACTTTGATTAGCAAGTTGGGTTTGAAAGGAGTTCTTGACAGATCTTGGGAAATGATTAGTACAAGTGCTGTAACTCTTGTTGGTCTAAAAGAAGTTTACAGTTGGATTTTGAAAGAAACAACAGGAGAAGTTCCCGAGTTTAAAGTGGATACAAAAAAAGAAGAAGATTACTCATTTCATTATCCTTGTCCGATGGTTAAGGTATTGGATGGTGGATCTACTTATTGTATGAATCAAGATCAATTTATAGAAACAGAACTTACTAGTTTTGGATTTCATGATGAAGTTAGTAAAATGGTTTTAGAAGTAATACCTGATCTTAGAAAGGAATCTATGGATAATTCCGGCAAGGATATTTGTACAGATTTTAGTATTCTAAAGAATGGCGAGAAAATTCTGAGATGTCCTGTAACTACTAAACAAATAGTGACTAGGAATATCAAAGTCACACATAAAAGATATGAAGATGCAGTTATATTATCACAAATCTACGGAGTTAAAATTGGTTCAGAGATATGTCGTGAATGCATCTATAAGATCATTATCTCTCCTGACACTATTCTCAGTGAAGATGATATCAAGAGTTTGCGGAAATCAATTATACAGAGCTGATTCTAATCAATTTTATTCTTGGTTTTAGATAACTTCAAATGAAATAAGTTAGCAACATTATATGAATCAATAATTCTTGTGTTGTGCGATGGTAGATTTATCTGAATTCTCTTTTATGCTCATTGATCTTGATTATAAAATAAAAGATACTGATAATTCACCAACAATAAGATTATTTGGCAAAACAAAAAACGAAACAGTAATTGTAACAATTAACGATTTTCTACCTTATTTCTTTATTTCCCATAAAAAAGGAATTGAAGAGTTCATCGAAAAGGATCCAATCATTAGGAAATGGAAACTACGCATTGAAGAAATCAAGAAAAAAAGATATTTTGGGGGAGAAGAATTAAGGTTAATCAAATTATCTGGTTCTCATCCCGAACAAACTCCAACAGTTAGAACACGATTTAAAGATGCAGGTTATGAAATACACGAAGCAGATATTCCTTTTGTGAAACGATTTTTATTAGATCTTGATATACGTGGTTTGAATGTTCTTACAGTAAATTCGTCAGATATCAAGAAAGAAAAGAACACTGTTTTTGTAAATGCTAGTTACAAGCAAATAAAGCCAGAATCAAAAGAAGTTGTCAGTTCCGCAGATTACTTTTATAAATTAAAAATTATGGCATTTGATATCGAAATTGATCATCTACAAGAGACTATTCAGCATATATTAAGTAGTAAATCTAAAAGAATAGTTGCAATTTCTATTGTTTGGGGGACAAATCAATTTGATAGTAAAGGCAAAACGTTCATTCTTCAAGGAGATACCAATCAAGATGAAATTAAAGTGATTCGGGAATTCATTGAAGAAGTGAATAGTATACAACCAGATGTTATAATTACATTTAATGGAGATAATTTCGACTTTCCATATCTCCTGGCTAGAATGGAAAAATTAGGAATTCCCTCTGCTTTACTCTCAATTTTTCAAAATGATTCTGTCTTCTATTCCACTCGTAATCGTTGCTATAGAGTCAAAGGACGAATTTCTTATGATATTTCACCTAGAACCTGGGGGATTCACCCTATATCTGGTAAAAAGGGTTTAGGAGACATAGCAGAAACTGTTCTTGGGTACGGGAAAATCGAAATAAAGAAATCCACTGGTGAATTATGGAGATCAGGATTTTTACAAGGTAACAAAGCAAATCAAAAGAAACTTGAGGAATATTCCCTAACTGATAGCAAATTAACTTACGAATTAACTTGGAAATTAGGGGTTCAAGGATGGCTTGAGGTGATACGATTAACTGGCTATCCTCCAGGCGAAGCTCCAGGAAGCACAGAAAGAATCCAAGGTGAATTTGAACTTATGAGGTTCGCTGGAATACAAGACGTTTTGATTCCTATGGCTCCTAGTGATGATGAAGTTGCTAGAAGGAGAGTTGAAAGGAAGAAAAATCCACACACGGGAGGAACAGTTCTAATTCCCAAAGGAACTTTACACTTTGGCGTTATTATCAGTGATTTTCGGAGTATGTATCCTTCTGTTTGTGTCGCCCATAATATAGGTGGGGAATCTCTCAAAAGAGTGAAGGATATTGAAGATGCTAATCCACTTGAGTTATTTCACGCTAAACCTCAATCATGTTTATCATTAATGGAAGAATCTTTGATTCGACGTCGCGAACAAACGAAAGAAGCAATCAAAGTTCTTGATCAAAAATTAAAAAATATAACTGATGAAAAAATGATTGGGAGATTATCAGAGGAACGAGTTATTCTTGACAAAGAACAGTATTCAATGAAAATCGTTGCTAATAGTATGTATGGAAGTCACAATTATATTCGAAGCCGGTTTTATTCCATTACACTTGGTAATGCAATTACAAATATCGCAAGAACCTACATTCTTCAAATGGAAAAACTTCTGAAAGAGGTTTCCAAAAAGATAACTCCGGTTGATATCATCTATGGAGATACTGATTCTGCGTTCATAAAAATACTAGATGAGTCTTTTGTAATAAATGCCTTTAATGAAAAAAATCCCAAGAAAAAACAAAAGTATCTAGAAAAGCTAATGGATATTACTAATTCGATTCTTAAAAATCTCAATTCTAAATTCCCTGAAGCTATGGAATTAACTTTAGAAGATATTGCCTACAGATTAATTTTCAAGCCAGGGAGAGCAAAAGCATATAGCTTTTATAGTATTTTATCTGGAAAATTAAAGATCACGGGTTTTGAAGCAGTTCGTTCTGATTGGTCTATGCTTTCTCGAGACTCACAAAAGAAAGTTCTAGAATTAATCCTAACAGAACCTGTTTTGAAGAAGAAAGTTGAAGATGATGATGTTGATCCAGGCATGATTAAAGCAAAACAATATCTTATTGATTTAGGTCTTGAAATTCTCCAAATGTCAGCTGAAGAACTGATTCCAAAAGCAGTTATTCTCTCGCCAATTAAAAAAGAACCTGGAAAATATAAATCAAAAATGCCAGCTGTTCAAGCATTTCTTGATTTTGCTAAAAGAGAAGGATTGGATCCAACAACTGCTTGGAAGGATTTTGATAAATTTCAATGGGTAATAACTCCTGGCAAAGGTATTCTAAGTGATCGCGCTAAACATCCTAAATATGTTACAGAAATTGATCGCGAGCATTATCTTGCAGAAATTTTGCGAGCTTCAGAGGGTTTTGGTATAAAGGTTTCATTGCAAGAAATTAAGAACAAATTGACAACCGAGCCAATTGATGAAATCTTCAAAAGGATATCTGATGAAACAGTAACTGAACAGATTTCAGAGGATTTAGAATCAGAAAAAGAAAATGAAAAGAAGACTCATACAAAACAAATGAAACTAAGTAAATTCTTTGAAAATGAGGAAAACTGAAGAATATTTCTCAAATTAATTTAATTATAAAAATAATTTAATAATAAATAGATAAAAGAAGAAAAAATAGGAAGAGGATCTAAATAACTATTTGATCTTCAACATCCTTCTCTTTTATTTTCTGAACTCTACCTTGTATAGCCTTTGCAATAAAATAAGCTATAGCGATTGGTATTGCAAAAACAAATCCGCATAATATTACTCCTATAAATTGCCAGCCAAATCCTAATCGATCAGACATTGTTGTTCACCAGTATCAATATTATATAACTGTTGAAGTTAAATATTATATAAGACTTTTTACTGTTTCTAAAGTTACAAATTCATTAGTTTTACTTGTTCTTTTATCCCAAGTTTTAATTTTATATTAGTAAGTCAATTAGTGTTTTTACAATCAAATCAGGTTTTGATTCTTGAATTTCTTTATAACTATGTATCCCGGTATTTACTGCAATAATTTTCATGTCAGCATTCTTCGCTGCGTGTACATCATGTGGGGAATCACCTATAATCATACATTCGTTTTTGGAGAAGTGCCCTTTATCAGCTGCTTTCAGAAATACTTCAGGATTTGGTTTTCCAATGGAAATATCTTCTCCTGTGATAATTACTTTGAAATAGTCATTTATTCCAGCTGAGATTAACATCTTCTGCACATTAAATTTCGGTGTGGATGAAGCTAAAGCTAATGGCAGATCAATTTCCTTTAGATACTTGAGTATTTCCTTTGCACCAGTAAACAAAGGAATATTTTCAAGTAATGTTGTCAGTATTTCTTCTTTACGATTAGCCAAGGTGATGAGTTTATTTTGATTTGTTTTGAGTTCAGGAACAAGTGTAAGCAATGTATCTTTCGGTGTCCTTCCCATATTCTCACTTATTCGTTCTTCTGAGATTACCAGATTATTTTCTTTAAATAATTTTATGAATGCAAGAATGTGCTTATCTAGAGTATCAATTAGGGTACCATCAAGATCAAAGATAATGTATTTGATTCCCCATTTCTCTATTAAATCATCAATTAGAAGCATCTCAATCAAACCAATAGATGGAATATTTTCTTCTTAAATTTAGATTTATCCCTCAATAATACAAATCGCATAACTCAAATAAAACTCTTAAATGTGTGACAGATTAAATTATAGAAAAGATTGGTGGAACATAGCTTTGTCTGAAACTGACCCAGCACTAAAACAAAATGATGAGATAGAAGAAGATATTTTGATGGATGAAGAAATTGTAGAAAGTGCAAGAAAAGCATCTTGGAAAGAGCAAAAATATATTCCTAATAAGAAACGATTTATCATTTTATCAATTGTTTTTTCTGTAATTCAATTAACAACCCTACTACTCTTCGCATTTGTGTTTAAAGGTAGTGAAGGTAGAGGGATGTATGATTTCGGGGTATTCATCTTTTGTCCTGCCATGGGATTAGCTATATCCTATTTTGTAGGGAATAAAAAAGAAGCCTTAGCTGTTAGTGCAATTAATGCAACCACTTCTGTTTCAATTTCATTATTGTGCTTAATATTGGTTCAGAAATTTCTAGAATATCCGGAACCACTTGAAATATTCCCACTTCTCTTTGGGATTCCAGCAATCTTCATTTTAATTCAGATAGCTATTGCTTTTACAATGGCTCGTGTACGAGTATTGTTCGGTAAGTATGGGGATAGTTCAATACCTCGAGATAGTGATGAAGCTATGATTGCTGAATTACGCGAGAGCAGAAAGGAAAGAGGACTTGAAACAGATGAAATAGATATCATAGAAAAGAGTGAGGAAAAAAAACTGCATTAGAATTAGTTGAAACTATTTGTATACTAAATTGTTACCGGGGAAAAAGAGAAGAAATT
>DAOVHJ010000292.1 GCA_030671945.1 Candidatus Heimdallarchaeota archaeon | reverse complement strand
TGGATTTGAAAAATAATTATTGTAAAGATTCTTAGAAATTAACTAAGATATCTTCAACACGACCAGCGAAATCCTTCATAAGTCGATAACGTAATGTGGATCGAGTGGTTTCTTCCTTAATTAGAATGACAATAGAATTACCAGACTTTGTCCTGAAAACTAAGAAGAATCCATTTCCACCCTCAAGCATAACGCCAATAGGTTCTCCTAGACCATAATGATTTGTGGTCATTTTTACCAAAGAGAGAAACTCACGAACGTATGAGCTTGTAAATTCTGTGTCTACCTCAGTGGAAGTCCAATTTAGCACAAGTAAACCTGAATGTTCAATAACAATTACTGATTCCACACCGGGATTTAACGCATGTAGGACTTTGCATTCTTTTTCAAAGCGTGTGTCGATAGATTGACTCATGATTAATTCCTCAATTTCCTTAATTAGTCTTATAGTATATTCTTTTTAGAATTTACAAGTAAACAAAAGGTTTACACTATATTTACTTTACCATCTCAACATTTAACCACATACTTTTGGAAAAAAACAAAATGAAAGAAAAGAAATAAGCAAATAAAAAATGAAATTATAGTTCTAAATATAACTAACAGGATCCCAAGAAACCTATACACTCAAGTATTTCTCTTTTTTATCCACAGCCAGGACAAGAACTGCAACTACTGCACATTGACATGCTTTTTACATACTCTTCATAGCAGTCCTTATGAACTGTTAAAGTTTTGTTGTCTGTAGTATAGACTTCTAAGGTATTATCGCCAACACTTACATCTTTGTTACATAATATACAAGCCATTGTAAATCACTACATAACGTTTAGTTAAACGAATCTAAAAACTTCTCGTTTATAAATTAAAGCAAAACTTGGATAAAAGTAAACAAAACAAAGAGAGCTTGGATTCAGTAAAATTTGTTCCTGACTGATATCCAAGAATTTAGGACTCAGTCAGGGAGATATCCCCATAAATATCAGTATTCCATTCTTTTCCCAAGAGATTCGACGGTTGATTTGCTTTAACAGTTAGTTTTATGGTTTTACAAACCATGAAACTGTGAATAGGATATAAATTGTTATAATAAATTTATAATTTGCTGTGTGATGATGTCTTCTCAAAAGATGTTTTCTTAGACCTTCTTTTTTGTTTTAGTTTCTTCTTCATCCTTCTTTTGTTACTGGTATTTCAATAAAAACCTTAAATAATAACCAAATAAGCACAAATACTAGGAAAAAAAACTATTTTGTTATTCCAATTTTTTTCGGAAAAATATCATCTTTCGTGAAAAATAAACAAAGAAAGTGTAAAAAATGGAAACAATTTCCAGTGATTTAACTCAACTTGAAAATGAGTTATACGAAAAAGTCAAAATAATAAAGAAACACTTTCATGATACAAAGTATAATCCTAAAAGAGTCGAACCTGGAATTGACTTCGATCTAGAAGTTGAGAGTAAGTGGAGTAAATTCTCTGGTGAAACCTTGTTTATCAATCAAAAACTGCTGCACGATGTGCATTATAGAAATGCGATTTTTTGGCGTGAAGCTTTGCTATTATTTGCACCAAAGCAAATGAGAGACACATGGTGGGTAAGATTAATAGCTAATGCATATCCTCTTTCAGTTAAATTAACAAGTATTGAACAAGAACAATGGGAAAATCTATGGAGAGAAACATCTTCTGATTTACTGGAATATATCCAAAATTGTAAAAGACTCATTTCTTCTGCTGGTTCACATGGACTTATAGAAGTTCTTAAGCAAGGATTGTATCAAACATTATATCAACATGAAGAATTAGGATCGAGAAGTTTAAGAAGTAATTCAGTTAATGATTTAGATCCAAATGAGCTGAAAATTATTTTAACAAATGGTTTCTTGAAATCTGTAAATATTTCTAAAAAAACTGTAGACATAATGAATTTAGCATTAATAAAACAAACTTCTAAAACTAAAGAACTTGAGAAGAATCTTCCTTTTCATCACAACACAATAGCTAAAACAGTAAAGAAACTATTAGATATGAATATTCTACAGCATAATTATTTTGTGAATTATCACGCATTAGGATTATCACAATATATAGTACTTTTGATTTGTACAAAAAAACAAAGAGCTTATTATAAAACACCTATCAAAAATCCATTTCTATATTCTCATAAATATAATTGTCTAAACACATGTGTTATCAATCAACATTATGTAGGACCAAAAACAAAAGAATACTATAATCTATTGATTAATTATTGCCAAAAATTAGAAAAGAAAAATCTTATTGTCGATTTTTTTGTTTTTGAATTACTTCCATTATTCAGAAGTTATTGGCTAAAATATTTCAATACAAAAACAAAATCATTGGATTTTAATTTGAATGACGTTGCAATTGAAAGCGACTTATTTGATAGTGATTCTTTTGAGGTAAATAGAAATCAAGCAAAAACATTAGAAAACATAATCGTTCCAACAAGAATTAGGGAAAGTCAACAAGAAAATATAGATATCTTAGATCTAAAAATTCTAAACCAATTTATGTTTGGAATTTACAATCGACGAATCATTCAGAAAAATATTAAGAAGGATATGAATGAAATATCTCAACGCATAAAGAAACTATTTGCTAATAATCTTATTTTTGAGAATATTCAAGTTGTCTTACCAAGAAGCGATGGAGAGCTGGCAGCTTATGTTGAAATTAATCCTAATAAAAAAAGTAAAAATCATAGGTATTTACAAGAGCGACTAATAAAATTCAGTTATTATCTACCACATGTTTATTGTGGAGAAATCAAAGGTACTTTCAATGGTTTATTGTTATTATCAAAGCTTCCTTCTTCAATTACTATGGAACTAGCGGATTTATTTAATGGGCTTTTGCCAGACAGCATTAATACTCAAATTATTGTGGGAAAACCTGTGATACAGAAGATTAGAGATAAAATAGATGAGAATAGATGGAATAATGGTCATTGGATTGTTTCTGAAGAAGATTTTGAAATATGAAAAACACTAATCCCTTTTATCTTTAGGTAGGTATTCAATTGTTTTTCCGGTAATTATTGTACCTTCTTCAATTTCATTTGAAACTGGATCTCCACATTTTTCTGGACAACCACGCTCACATCTTGGTGTCCACCAACTAAATAATGCAGGAGCGACGTCATTGACCAAATAATACATCAGTTTGGCTAGCCGTCGTATTTCCCATTGAGCTCTACTACAAATTCTGAAATTAAAGAAATTCCAAAGTGTTCGAGCATTCATAGTTACAACAATTGCAGTTTTTGTTGCATTTGGTAAGAAGTATCTCGAATCTTCTAGCTTTATCCCTAATTCATCCATTTTCTTTCTCACTCTAATTGATTCCTCTAGAAAATCAATAGCGAGTTTTTTTGCTTCAGGATTTTCTTGAATTGAATCAGGAATAACAGCCCAATACTTATCTTTAACCTTTAAAGGATCAGAATATCTTTGACTTTCTTGAGAATAAGAAGCAATACGATGTCTAACGAATTGATGAGAAGTAACTCTACTTAAACCTGTTATTCTGAAAGTAAAATTAACATGTTCTGCGACAGATTCATGACCTGAATCTACAACTCTTCTTATTAAATCTTCATTAACGGATTCACTAAGGGAGATTTTCTTATTTCCCCTGCACATTTTAATAGCAATTTCTGCAAGCTTTTCGTTTGGATGATTCAGTAATTCTATTTTCATTGATAGCTCACCGAAAGATTTTGTCAG
>DAOVHJ010000103.1 GCA_030671945.1 Candidatus Heimdallarchaeota archaeon | reverse complement strand
GAATCAACAAAATGTACAATAAAACCCCACTCCTTAAAGTACTGATTAAGAAGGTGCCTCGTCCCAGGATAGCATCTATCTGTAACAATAATTTCATCGCTGGGTTTTAAATAAGTGCTAAAAACAGTGGAGATGGCAGCCATTCCAGAACTAAATCCTATTCCTGCTTCACCATTTTCCAAAATGGCTATTTTCTTTTCAAAAACAGCTCTTGTAGGATTCGCATGACGTGAATAAGCAAAACCAGGTTTTCCATGATAAAATACGTCAGCCCACTGATCAGCAATATCATACGCAAAAGTTGTTGAAAAGTCGATATTGGTTGTTATCCCTCGAGTTAACGGATTAATGCTTTCACCGGCATGTACAACTTTTGTGCCAATTCTTTTTCCCAAATCTTCTTGTGCTTCAGCTTTATCTTTTGATACACCAATTCCTTTTGATGCATCCTCTTTCTTTTCATTCATTTCAAACACCAGCTTATATATTTGCATAGAGAAAAGATTTATCAACTTTTTCAGAAGGATTTTAAAATAGGTTATTTGAAAAGAATAGAAGATAACAAGGAGATATAAATCGTGTCAACAGATAAAGAAAAAAGTAAAGCAACATCAATTTTCGAATCCAGATTTATGTCGATTGCCTTAATGTTATGCTTACTAATAATGTGTGCAATCTTTATAGTTGTGATTAATTCTATCTATGGCACAACAATTGCCCTTGATGTTTTAATGTATATTGGAATTGGAGTAGGTGGAGGAGTATTATTTGTTATTATTACCCTTGTAATCTTTTCAAGCAGAAAAGCAGGATTTGGTAGAAATATAATTCTCTATTCTGCTGCTATAATTCTATTTCTTTCTTTAATAATATCAGTCATACTTTACTTTACAATCCCTGGTGACCGAGGTAGCTGGGCATTTATTAACTCAAGCTCTGTGGGATTAGGAGTAACAACTGGTCTTGCTTTAACCTATCTAATCTTAGCTATGTTTAGAAGTAAACTAGTCTTTAGAGAAGAAAAAGAGGAGGAAGCAAAAACTGATATTGAAATCGAAATCGGTGAAAAAACCGAAGAGATGAATGAAAAAGAATAAAAATAGAAGGTTCAGTAGGAACAAAAGGATATTTAGAAAACAACCAAAAGAATAAAAGGTAACACCTTTGTGGAACCAATAAGAGAATATTAACCATTTATGAGGTATAAAAAATGATGAAACCATCTGTTAGTGTTGAAAGCCCTGCAACAAATAATCCCAGAAAGGGAAGAGGATTCAGTAAAGATGAACTTGCAGCTATAAAGTGGAATGTTAAACAAGCTCGAGAAGCAGGACTAATTGTAGATGAAAGAAGAAAATCCAAGTACAAAGAAAATATTGCTACACTAAAGATTTTCAAAGAAGATTACGTTAAAGTTTTAGCTGATAGAGAAAAAGCGTTACTCAAAGCCAGAAAGGATGGGGTAAAAGCTCGAAGAGAAGCTAAGAAGAGAAAGCAAATTGAAGATAAAGAATCAATTGAACGAGAAAAGGAAATTGAAGAAGAAAGAAAGAGAATCCAAGAAGAAATTTCTAAGAGAGAAGCTGAAGAATTAGAAGTTGAAAGCGAGGCTGAAGAATTAACAGAGGATGAATTAGCAGAATTGGATACTCTTGAAGAAGGAATAGATTCTGAGGAGACACCTGAAGAAGCTTTAGAAAAAGTTGAAGAAGAACTTGCTGAAGCAATAGGTATAACCAAAGAAGAAAAGAAACCTGAAGTAGCCGCACCAGAAGGAACAAAGAAAACTGTTAAACGAGTAAGAAAGAAACCAACAGCAACTACTAAAGGTGCTGTAGACGAAGCAGAAAAGAAGGAATGATTTTTTCATTCCTAATATTTTATTTTTTTTAAATTGAAATAGTCATTCTTGTTGAAAGGATTTCAGGCATTAATACATTTAAGGGAGTAGATCTTATAGGAACTTCTTGAAGCTGATTTCCAATTATCAAAGAAGAGTCTTCAAGCATTCTATAGATGTTACCAGAACAATAACAAGGTAATATGGGATTTAGAATTTCACCATTCTTAATTTCATAACCTTCAATGACTGAAACAACAAAATCACCAGTGTAATAATTAGCATCTTGAGCTCCTACAATTTCTTTGATATATATACCACTATTCAATTCTTGAGCAAGTGGCTCAGTGAGAGGTTTCTTAGCTTTTATAACAAAATTTGAGGATGAAACTGTTGGAGGGTAAACATAGCTTCGTGTATCATTACTAAGAAATGCCACACGATAGCAATTTCCACGATATACTTCTTTTTTATCTAACTCGGGACATGAGAAATTCATACCTAAAAGTTGCTTGCATTTCCCACCACTTAAGACATCTCTTGGTTTACTTGGATATCCCTCATCATCGAAACCAAATGTGTTTTGAGCTCCAGGATAGGTTGGATCATCAGTCATTACGATGTTTTTATTGAAACGGCAATTTCGAAACGATTCATAATAATGACTTCCACTAGTGTAATGAAAAGAAGGAATTAATGCATGAGCAAGAATTTGAGCAGCAGATTCAGGACTAAAAATAACTCCTCGGGGTCTCCCTATAGTCATTTTCTTACGATTTCTTTGGTCATAAGCAGTTTTTATTGAAGTATTGAAAAGCTTTTGCCAGTCCTCTTGTAAAACTCTAGAAGCTAAATGCCCCGATCCCATTCCTATGAAATCATCGACTTTTGTGGTAGTAAGTATGTCAGCTTTTAATCTTGTTCCGACTTCCCGTTTCCACAAACCTTCTGAATTAGCGATTAACCGTTCTTCAGTTTCAATTGCAACAACACCATCGATGTTTTTGACTGGTTTTGATAATTCTATCGATGAAAGAATTTCTGAAACTCTATCACAAATATCTTCTAAAGATAAATCCCTTAATCGATTATCTCTAATTTCTTGAACAGGAGTGATAAATTTCCTATTCACGAAATTACGGGAGACTTTCTGAGTTGATGTTTTTGCATTTTGGACAGATAACTCTAAGATTTCATTTATCTTGTTTGCGGCATTTGAGGACACAAAACTCATTTGATCATCGATTACAGAACGAATAGCAATACCAGATTTCTCCTGTTCGATGGCTTGCTTTATTAGTCCTTTACTAATTTCAATTTTCTTTATTTCTTTACTTTGCACAAAGACTTCTGTAGCATCAATTTTCATTTTTTCTGCAAGAGTTAATGCTAAATCAGCTAGTACTTCAGTCATTTATCTCTCACTCACCCTAGTAAAATCAATTTTTCTAATTTGTCTTTGAGAAATGTTAGATATAACAGGAATTCCTACTAAACCAACTTTTGGTGAGATAGCACCAACACTAACCCTTTGACCATTCTTACCACAATAAGCAGGAAAGCTCCCCAAATTTTTTGTCATGCCAACAATATCGCCAAGAATTGTGTAGAGATTACCGATAATCGAAAAATTGGTAACATAATCACCCAATTCCCCTTTTTCGATCTTGCGACCATATTGAGCATCCAATTGGAAATTGCCATGAGTTGTATCTGCATTCCCTCCAAATGAATCACATACATAAAGACCATTTTTCATATTTTGAAGTAATTCCTCAAAGGTGAGATCTCCGGGTTCAAAAAAAGTGTTACTTTGTCTGACTTGAGGATAATGCAAACAATTTTCAGCCCTACCATTACTTGTAGGGATGGCATTCATTTCAGTCGCGGTTTCCCTGCTTTGTAGAACATCAAATAAAATTCCATCTTCGACAATCATAGTACCAGATGCTTTAACTCCTTCATCATCGAAATAATACTCTCCATACCCTTTATAGCTAGCATCATCAATTATAGTCACTTCTTCTGATCCAATTTTACTCCCTATTCGATTAGCTAAAGGAGAATGCCCAGCAAGCAATAGATCTGATTCAACTGCATGACAGAATTCATGACATAAATTCCAACCCATCTCTTCATTCAAAATAACAGGCTGTTCTTTGGGTTTGATTAATTTAGCTTGGGCAATTTCAGGTAAAGTGACAATAAAATTTGTGAGAAAATCTTCGAACGAAATGCTTTCTAGTATTTCAATCCCACCAACTCCACCAAAACCAACAGACCTAACTCTTTGAAAATTACCAGGACTACTAATAGATGAACCTAAGAATATACTGGCACGAATAAGAATTTGTTCAATTTCAGATCCTTCAGAACTAATGAACAATTTCTGAGTATGATTCTCAATTAATTTCAAATCTAATACGTTTATGACTTTAATTCGAGAGTTAATTCTAGTATTAATCCAATTTAAAAGATCAATACGATCGACTTGTTCTAAGTATTGAGGGTGTTTCTTACACTCATCAGAAACACTTGTTTTCCTTTGAGAAACTTCAGCAAGGTTAATTTTCGAATCAGGATTTCTTTTAGCAGATTTTCTAGCACATACGATAGCATTTTGAACTGCTTTTTTGATGGAAGCATTATCTATTGAAGAAGTTGAGGCAAAACCCCAACAATTCTTGTATAGAACTCTAATACCAATTCTCTCTTCTAAATTAGTATTTACACCACAAATTGAGTTATTTCGTAACCCAGTAAAATTTGAAAACTCATTCTCCACTCTAATATCGACATAATCAGCATCTGCTTTCAAAGCATAGTCCAGAGCATCCGTTGCTTGAGGAGAGAGAGTCATTTTGTAATATCCTGTAATTTAATACAAATAGGAACCAATTGTATATATAACAACTCATTATTTAAAAGTAAATAAATAGTGTGATTCTAGACGAATCTATTTTAAGAATCATATGAGTTGTGATGGGCAAATCGAAGAATAGTTAATGCACTTGCTTTCGCTTTTTGAGCATCTGAGAGATTAAAATAGCTGGGTGGAGTTCCTTCAGGTTTGTTTTCTAAGTCTCGACTCTTTGTAAAGAAATCGTTGACATAATGACATGCAACTTTAACATCTTCAGGAATTGTATAGGTTTCTTTCACTATACGTAATAAGGCAATTAAATTGTCACCAAATGTTGAGTCATTATTTATTGATAAAACTGCTTTAAGAGCAGCAGTTGAAGCTTGTTGAGAGGTAAAACACGACCAGGAGAATCTTCCTTTGTTCAATAGAAGCTCAGCAATATCGATTAATTCTTCTGAGTAATTTAACCAATCTTTGTTTCGGGTCATTTGTAAACCAACTTTGAATTTCGAAATTAAATACTAAATATAGTATAACTGCTTGAGATAAGAAATCTCAATGAAATAAATATAAAGAAAATAAACAGTGGAAAAAATCCACTGCTTATTTCTAGCAATAATTTAACGATAGGATTTTTGATAACGAGCTCTCGCTCCCGGTCCGCCGGCTTTCTTTTCTTCTTTCCTTCGAGAATCAGCAACCAAGATAGATCTATCATAATGCATGAATTTGCTTCGGAGTTCAGGATCTTGGGTCCATTTTACAAGTGCTCGACCGATTGCTGTTCTTGCAGCATCTGCTTGACCAACGATTCCTCCGCCCATAACCTTAATGAAGATGTCAATTTTGTTCATGACTTTATCTCCAGCTATGATGAGAGGTTCTTGGATTTTCATTCGAGCTAATTCAGATGGATAAACCTCAAGAGGAATGGAATTTATGCGAATTCGTCCTTTACCAGCTTTAGTTGTGGCTCGGGCAATGGCAGTTTTTCTCTTTCCAGAAGTTAAAACAATTCTTTTTGAAGACATTGTAGTTTTCACCTATTTTTCATTCCTTATAATTAGGATCTAATTTTGGATCGTAATTCCATCCTAATTGTATACAAAGCTCGCCAACTGAGATTCTTTTAACGGTAAGTTTTGTAGAATCTGCTTCTGGGATTTTGATTAATTTTGCTTTTTCGAATTCTTTTGGAATTGAAATGTGGCATTTCAAACGATGAAACGCATTTTTTCCTTTTGGTCTCTTATATGGTAGCATTCCACGAATTACTCGTCTCACAAATCTGTCTGGGATTCGATAGTGGAAAGGACCTCTAAGTGGATTATACTTACTTCTGATATCTAACTTTGCTTTGTATTCTTTTATCACAGATGCAGGTTTTCCAGAGATGACGATTTTCTCAACGTTAACAATATCTACAATTTCTCCAGACAATAATCTCTTAGCAACTTTTGAAGCTAAGCGACCTAGGATTGCTCCTTCTGCATCGACTACTGTGTTAGTCATTTTTAGTATCTCCGATTATTTTATGCAAGAATTCGAACTCTTTTGAGCTCTGTTGCTGGTAATTCCATTAAGTCTCTTAATGTAATTGCTTTTCCGCCAGCTTTTGTTATCTTCTCTATGGCAACTTCGCTGAAATTTAATGCAGCGATAGTAAAGCTGCCCTTTATCTCTCCGGAAGCTAAGACTTTTCCAGGAACAACAACCAATTCACCTTTCCTAGCATAACGACTGATTTTGCTAAGATTGATGACAGGTCGTATTCTTCTGGGTTTTCCTAACCTTTTAGAGAGAACATTCCAAAAATTGTGCTTCTTATCAGCAGCACTTTTTTTTCTCAAATCGCGTATTAGCGCGACGGTATTAGGATCAGATGGCCCTGTGGGTTTTGGCAATTTCTCACAATCCTCCGTCTTCAATTACTGAAAACTTTGTTTGGATTAATCATTTTTTCCGCTTCAGAAAACTTTCCAAAGCGACTTTGTATTCGTTCTCGAAATCCTTAGCTTTACTTTTGAGGATTTCGGTTGCTTTCTTAAATGCTACAAGAGGAGATAATGCTCCAGTTGTTTCAAGTAAGAAAATGTAATCTCCTTCAACTTGACTCATTGTCAATGAATCATAACTGCAGGCTTTTGTACAGAGATCGCAGAGTAAACAAGCTAATGGATCAGTTAATTTGACCACCTTTTTGTTAACCTCTAGGATATTTAATGGACAAGCATCAACGCATTCCATACAATTAGTGCATTTTGAAGAGTCTTGTTTTACAAGGGGATAATAACGATAACTGCAAGTTACAGCGGGAGACCATTTCGCATGTTGTTCTCCTCTACCCATCATTGCAATTGCTTCCAAAGTAATTTTTTGGCCAGCACCGAGTTTAGCAATGGGTATTTTATCAGAAACAGGTTTTATTTTGTCGTCATTTGAATCTAAATCTTTAGTGTAAACCACCTTTGTTTCATTGTCACCGGCTTCTGCTTCAAGTGTTAATGGCACAGAGCAAAACTGACAGCCTTCTCCACCGCAATTATCACACTCACTGGCGACTGTAAATTCATCGGCAGGAGTTGTTAGAGGTACAAGACCAAGTCTGTGAGCTACAATTTCATCAAGAACGGGTGAAGTATTCTCAACTAGAATTATATCTTCAATAGCTAATGTAGGTACCTCTGAGATAATGGTTCTGCGAAGAGCATTCACAAAGGTAAAATTGCTTCCTCGAATGATGAAACGAAGCTTGTTATTCTTATTTTCAATTACCTCTATTTCCATGGTAAATCACGGCATAATATGTTGTCCTCTAAATTAATATAAAGAAAAGGACATTTTTGATACGTATCAGTTCTCGAATGTTTGAAATTTACTTATAAAGTTTTTCAACACGATGAACTTTAACAAGTCATTTAATAGTCATAAAACAAATTATTTTAAGGAAGGAAAAATACACATCAATTAGTTAAATATGGATGGTTTGTAATGCGTGGAATGATAGTTGGAAGATTTCAGCCTTTTCATAAAGGACACTTGAATGCAATAAAGTATATTTTAAACGAAGTTGATGATTTAATAGTCATAATAGCTGCATCTCAACAAAGCCATCAATCAGATAATCCATTCACAGCAGGAGAAAGGTATGATATGATTCATAATACCCTTATTGAGGAATTAAAGGATCTTACTCGAGTGATCGTCATACCTGCGAATGATGTAAAAGACAATGGATTGTGGGTTGCACACATTACTAGGCTTGTCCCGAAATTCGACATTGTGTATACTAATAACCCATTAACCGAGCACTTGTTCTCACTAACTGAAAAAGAAGTAAGAAGACCACCTCTCTATGAGAG
>DAOVHJ010000234.1 GCA_030671945.1 Candidatus Heimdallarchaeota archaeon | reverse complement strand
GAGTTATTGATTTTTACCTACGTGAACGTTCAGATCAACTTCAAAGAACTTTCAGAGTCAGAAAAATGCGAAAAGCTATTTATGACACAAGACTCTATCCAGTAAATCTTGAAGCCGAGGGTTTACAAATTGAAACAGCTCAAAGGATTTGAGAAGTGCCTTAATGCTGATTCAATTCTTCTTTCTTTTTAATCTCAAAGGTAATAGTGAAGCTTTTATTCTTAAAATGCTACATAGAATTAATCGAGAGATAATTTGAGATTAACTTTACAAACGAGGATTTGCCAGATTGTCTGAAAAAAATTTACCATGGACTGAATTATATCGTCCAACAAATCTAGGACAGATTATTGGTAATGAAAATGCAGTAGATGCATTAAGAGATTGGTTCGATTCATGGTCACAAAAAGCTCGCCGGAAAGTAGCTTTACTACATGGACCAGCTGGTACTGGGAAAACGAGTAGTGTAATTGCTTTAGCAAAGGAACGCGGCTACGAACTTGTAGAGATGAATGCAAGTGATACTCGAAACAAAGATGCAATTCTAAGAATAGCTGGAAGCTCCGCAAGAGAAGGCACCTTGACAGGGGGAGCTAAAGGTAAAAGAATTCTGTTAATTGATGAAGTTGATGGTATAACTGGAAGGGAAGATAGAGGGGGAGTTAAATCACTAATCGATGTGATTGCTGAAGCTGCAGTGCCAATAATTTGCACCGCGAATGATGCTTACAATCAAAAATTAAAAGCATTAAGAAAAGTATCCAAAGTAATAGCCTATTATCCTGTTCACAAAGAATCAATCTTGAAAGTTTTGAAGAAAATAACTAGGGAACAAAAAGTTGTACTGAAAGCAGAAAATCTGGATTTCTTAGCTGAAAATGCACAAGGAGATTTACGAAGTGCTATTAATGATCTCGAGGGGACAGTTTTACAAATCAAAGCTGGTTTAACAACAGACATAGAATTACTTCATACTTATAGGGATCAAACAAAAGATATCCAAAAAGCCTTAGTAGATTTGTTCAATTCACAGAATTTCATTGATGGGAAACGATCGATTGATGGAGTGAAAATGAAATATGATGAGCTCCTTCTCTGGATTTTTGAAAATGCGTATATGCATACCAGTGATGAGCAACTTGCTAGTACTTATGAAACCTTAGCATCAGCAGATCGTTTTCTAGGGAGAATCAGGCGAAGACAAAATTGGAAATTACTTGCATACTTCTTCGATTTGGTTTCTGGTGGAGTTGCTGTAGAAGTAGATAAACCTCACAGACAAATTAAACAATATACTTTCCCATCAAAGATAGGAATGTATGCACAAACAAGATTTTCACGAGCTTTAAGAGATTCTATAGCTTCTAGTATGGCTGAAAAAACACATGTCTCAAAAGGCTCCGCGAGAACAGACTCAATGTATTTGGTAAAACAAGTTCTTAACGGAAATATTGGCGATGCTGCTCAAATGGCTTATTGGTTGGAACTAGATGAAAATCAATTAAAATCGCTTATAGAGAATCCTGAAACCATTCGAAAAATAAAGAAAATAATGAAAGCTTATGATGAAGAGAAAATTAAACACCAAACATCAATGGACGAATTAAAGTTCTCAAGTTTTGACGATAAAGGTGATGATTGGTCAGAAATTTTATTGGAATTTGAAAAGAAAAAAGAAGAACAATTAGCAGAAGAAAAACGATTGAAAGAGGAAACGAAAAAACGCAAAGCAGAAGAAAGAAAAGCAAAAAAAGCAGCAGAAAAAAAAGCCATAAAAGAAGCTCAAAAAGAAGAATCTGAAAAGAAAGATAAAAAACAAGTATCCTTGGATGATTTCCTTTAGTTTATCTTGCGGATAATCATACTCATTTCTTTAATTAGATGTTTTAAAAGAAAATCTAGCAAGTATCCTTTGAAGTAGAAAATCTATCTAAAAGGAATTGTTGCTACATTGAATTCGGAAAGTAATCAAGGTCAAGATGATTTTGTTAATTTCTGGTCCAAATTAAATGATATTTTTCCCTATCTCAATTATCGAAAAGAACAATTTTCAATTATTACAGCCATCCAAAAAGCATCTCATAATACATTACTGATTGATGCTGAAACAGGGAGTGGGAAAACTGCGGCAGTTTTATCAGCAATTTTGAGTAGGAAAGAAAAGGATGAACGGATTCTTATTTTCACTAAAATGCTAGGGCAAATGGATGCCTGGTTTAGAGAACTAGGATTAATTAATGATTATAACCGAAAAGTTGAACAGAATATTTACTCCTTGGTTCCAATGGTTGGGAAAACGCATATTTGTCCTTTAGTTACGAAATTCACTAAAAAACAATTTTCACAAATAGGCTGTAGTTTGTTTGATTGTACTCACATCAAGAAATTTCACTTCATGCAAAATGAATCAGGGAATTTCTATGCACTCTCGAGACGAGTTAGATCCAGTATTGCAGATAACATCAAAAAAGGCGTTGGACTCGCTGAAATTCTTTGGATGCTGGAAAACAAACTTGAGAACCTGGGTTGTCCCTATTTAGCTTTAAAAACAGCTCTTAAAGATGCAAATATGGTCATTACCACTTATCCATTTCTTTTGAATTCAAAGCTAAGAGAAATTCTATTTGAAAATATGAATATTGACTTGGCAAATACAACGATAATTATTGATGAAGCTCATAATCTCGCAAAAGGAAATATTGGTAACTTATCTTACAAAATTCTTTATCGTGCTATCAATGAGATTGGTTCACATAAAGTGTTAAATCTCTTACAAAACCTTCGTGGCCAAGAAGGATTACATTCATTGGATTTAGAAGACAAAGACATACAAGATCTGAATAATTGTGGAAGGCAATATTTACTAAAACGATTCAACCAAGGCAGCAAAGAAATTAGTAATACAATTAAAGTGAGTGAATTTCTACATAATCACGATTTATGCTATTTAACATCTGACAAGAAATATACTTTATATCTAAAAGACCCACGAACAATACTCAATCCAATGAAACTAGCAAAACATCTCATACTACTATCCGGAACATTCAGACCACTGAAACATTTCGCGAGTTTTCTAGGAGTACCAAACGCAAAGAAAATATCTGTGTTATCTGAAAAAATAGGAAAAAACAGGATAATTCTAACGACAAATGATTCTCAATTAACAATGAGATATTCTGAACGATCAAGAGAACGATTCCTATATTATTGTGATACCATATCACAATTACTGAAAGTAATTCCAGGACATACTCTAGTCTTTACACCAAACTATGAATTAACCACGGTTTTTGCAAACCTATTGAAGACAAAGTATGAAGAACGTCCTAACCAACCAATTACTAAACTAATAAATGAAGTGAAAAGTAGTAAAACAAAGGCAGCAATTATCGCTCCAGCTCGAGGGAAAATTTCAGAGGGGATCGAAATTGTGCAAAATGAAAAATCACTCATTTCTGCAGTAATTATTGCTGGATTACCGTACCCTCCTCCGTCGAAATCACTAAAGGAAATCATAAAAGAATACAGTAAGTTTTGGGGAGGAGAACAAGCTGCAAATTATATGACTTACTTACAAGCTGTAGTAACAATGAGACAATGTTTAGGGAGAATGATTCGCTCAGAAAATGATGTAGGAGCATGGATCATTCTGGACAATCGAATTCCCTATATGAATGTCTTCCCAAGAGCAATAGAGTGTAAGAATTCTGCAAAAATGATTGAACGCTTGAACTTTTTCTTTAAAGAACACAACCCCTCATAATTATTTTCCTCTTTGAGAGTTTTCTCTATTTAGAGCTTTTAAAACAAAATTCTTTGAGAATCAATTGAAAGCGAAATAGATTAACTGAGGTTGTACAATGAAAAAGAAAGCATTAGTAGTAATTGCATTATACTTTTCCTTAATGTTCATACATTTGATTAACTTCAATGACACAATAGATGAGAGTATTGAAGAAATACAAGTGGTATTCCAAGATGGTAATTTCGAGCTACCCATTGAAGTAATTAACACTATATCAAAAACAAAAGGAACTCAACCAATTAATCCAGTAATGCAACCTCTAGATTTAATAACTCCATCTTACACGAATCTATCTTTAACTGAAGGAGAACCAATTATAGAAGGAACTGAAATAACTCTCACGAGTTTAACCACATCATCAGGTCATGGAGTCTCCTCTGGTGAAGTTGATTTCAAAGATTTGAAATTGCTTGCAGTAGACAATGATACAACCACAAGCACTATTTATTCAAACAAATTTGCTCTGAGAATTAATCTCCCTCAAACGACTATAATCTATGGATTCCTCACAGACATAACTCCTACAGTCAGAGAGGACATTAATTTTTACATAAGAAATACTTTAACTGGGTCTGACATACGAAGTGGCGTTATTAGTGGATACATTGCTAATAGTGCTCATGTAACAAATCAATTATTGCACGTTCCTTTCGAATATTGCGGAGGAGGGGCACCTTTAACCTTAACTGCAAATACAGATTATTATTTCCTATTAGAGCCTACTATATCAACTTCTGATGCATTCTTTGAGTTAAGAGAATCTTCAGATGCACCTGATGACTTGAAAATCTATGAATGGTGGAGTGCGAATTATGCAGAGATAATAACTGATGCCAATTTTTACTTAATCACCAATGTCGATACAATCTCAGAAGATAATACTGTTGACTTCAATGGTTATGCATCTGCAATTTGGACAACAGTAGATCAAGGCAGCCATTCATTCATCGCTTGGTATAAAGGATCAGCATTTAATGCTGAAAGTTTTGGTTCAG
>DAOVHJ010000304.1 GCA_030671945.1 Candidatus Heimdallarchaeota archaeon | reverse complement strand
TGGGAAAACACTCAGAAGTCTATCACCAAGTTATTGAATACTTACAGAAGAGAAATGTGATATTTAAGGAGACTATCGAAGAACTGTAAGACAAAAACAATATATAGTATTTTTTAATGGATTTGAATAAATATTCTGTTCATTTGTAGTACAATTTTTCTCAATCGGTCTTTTTAGTTTGTCGTCAGAAACAGATGAAACTAAAAAAAAATGATACTCAGGACACACACTTGCAGGTCTAGAAGTCCGGTTCGGTAATGGTGTATTTCAACGATCAGAATTTAATTCGGATTATATTGGACAAGATTTACAGTTAATCTATCATTTTCCAATTACAACCCTAAGCTTACATCTGGTGTTTCCTTTTGTAATGGATTCATCAAGAAAAACCTCAACAGCTTTTTCTGTTGCACTTTCGAAAAGCTCTTTTACCCAACCTCGAGAGCAATTACAGTATGAAGAAGAAATCTTTTCTGAGGGAATCTTATTGATTATTGGGCACAAGCATTTTGGATAAATTACAGCTACTTCATCATCATTTACATGCAAGCTATCATAGACTTTACTGAATTTCTCAAAAAAATCCATTACATCATTCGATTTCTTATAAAGCTCATTTGCATTCTGAATGAATCTCTCACCTTTATCACGAATACATTTTCGACCACATTCTTCTAGTAAGAGTATCTTTTTCTCGGGTTCCAAATGCTTATCCAAACCATCCACTAAATTAATCATCATTTTTTCATATTTTCTCATATTTTTAGCTCCAAAGTTTGAGTTTTTGTTTTATTTCTTTTCTTTTGAATTTTAGTCTTGAATATATAATTATTCATTAAATTTGTCTTACCTTAAAATGAATCATATGAGAGATAATCGAAAGTAATCTATGACAATAATGATATCTAACTAACATTAATTTGATTAAGCATACAGAAATAGTTCCTAAGCTGTTTATTGGGTTAGAAATCAAGTTATAAGATTATTTTAGGATTACTAATACTTAGAACCCACACTTCTTCTTGAAGGGCTAGCAGTCCGGTTCGGTAAAGACGCGCTTAAATGCGAGTTTTCACTTAACAGCTTATAATCTCAAGAATTACTTGATTAAAAATCATAAAATGTTCTTCTGTTGGTTTTCTTCTTTCTAATGTCTCCAAATAAGCACCTTTGTTAGAAATACATTCATCGATAAAGGGAAGGATTAAATCCAAATTTCCAAGAATCTCTGATTTTTCTGAAGCTTCTCGTTTCTTAGATAGAAGATCTAATGTTGCACTTCGCAGTTTTGCATCTAAAGATAATTCATTAACCACCTTCTCGAAATAGTAAGGTGGAAGGGATTTCTTCTCCACCAACCATTTTGCGTTTAGCAAACCTCTGAGAACATAGAGGTATTTCTTGTAATGACGATTTCCTTTATCTATTAATTTCAAGGCGTTCTCTGAAATACTATAGTAGAAATTGCAGAGTGTAAAAGGATTGAAATCATTCTTGGTGAAGTTTATTAGAGGGGCAATTTTGCTTTTGTCTCCATAATAGATGATGTTACTCATCGTCCAATCAATCATATTGGGATTTGATTTTAGTAATAATTTAGTATACTTGTAGATGTCAAATCCATTAATATCTAGAATCTTGTTTCCACTCATCCAAGTGGAAGTGTCTTTCGGTTTTTGAATGGATAAATATCTCTCAATTGGATAATAGAAGACCAAATGAACATCATAATCACTGTCTTTACTACTCATACCCCATAAACGAGAACCACTTTCTACTGCAAAGAGAATAGTGAATTCATGTTCTTTTTCTAATTCAGAGCATTTTGCTTTGATTTGTTTGGTTATATCCATTTATTTCAAACCTTAAATCCATTTCCCTAAACTCAAAATCATTTCTTCATATAAAATAATTTTTCAAAAAATAATGATAAACGGACACACACTTCTCCTTTAAGATCATTCATAGTAATCAAAAGATGAAATTAATTTGGATAGAACATCATGAACAAAAAAACAAAAAGAGCGAGAAAGAAACCGAAGAGAAAACCAAAAACCTTAGGGAAAAATCTCTTACTATCAGGTTCAATTTTCCTATGTTTAGTTAGACGTACCAAGTAGTAAATGAAGAGACTAAGAAAAGTAGCCATTGAGAGAACCAGCAACCATTGAGCAGTGACAAAGTAAGGGAAATACCAGGGCATGAGGTTTGACAAGTCATAAAGAAAATGATAGATTAAATGCAACCCAATTTACCCCTAATTTTACTTGCAATTCTTGATTTATAATGATTTTCAAGAAATAATTAATACATCAGGACTCACACTGCTGCTAGAAGGTTAATATGGATAGTTTACGTGGTTTAAACAATGAATGGTAGACCCAAAAAAAATATTAGGTACTTTATGTAAGTTTTATACGAGGGTAGTATTCAAAGTTCTCTATTATTAGAGTCTAATTAGTTTCGCAGTTCTACCTTTAATAAGTTAAAAAATTAATTTATAAAAAAAAACACTTGAAAATAATGGTTTTCAAGAATTAAAAACAACAATCATTTCAGAGGTAATAAAAATGACAGAAAAGAAAAAAGATGAAGTTTCTGAATTAAAAGAAATCATTGGTTCTTTACAATATAATTTAAGCCTATTATTAGCAAGTGCTGTTGCATACGTGAAAAAAAGTAATCAATCTATAGAAGATTTTGGTCTTTTATGTGGTGAAATAGGTGCCAAATCATGGGCTGAAGGATTAACTTTTGAGCAAGTAGTAAAAAATGTTGCACGTTTGATGTCCAGTTTTGGTGCAAAGGTTGATTCAATTGATATCAAAACAAATGAAGGAACAGTCATTTTGAAAGACTGGCCAAACAAGGAAATACTTGGACATGCAGAAGTTGCTCTTGATGATTTCGAACGATTCTATGTATTTTGGAAACCAGTTATGGAAAAACAAAAAATGCAAATTTCCATAGAGACAGATGAAGATAGCATTATTATGTCATTTAAGAAATAATGGCTTTACTCAAGAGAATTAGTAAGGTAATGTTGGAATCATGAAATTCCAGCATTCTTAATTTTTTTTAATTATATTTTAAATAATGCTCGGACTCACACTTCTTCTTGAAGGGCTAGAAGTCCGGTTCGGGAAGGACACGCTGAAGTGGGAAGGAGCTGCTGGCTGAGCATCAATAATATTTAGAAACCTGTTTGTGTAATAATTGCAGATCTCTTAAAAATCGATTCTCCTTTTAATTGAATAATAAAGAGAAGCATAAGTACTAATGAACAAATTAAGGAAGAATAAAAACAAAAGGAAAGATGCCAGGGACGATTATACGAATATTGTACAAAGACAACTGCAAGAGATACTGTTAAGGTTAAAGCAGCATATGAAGGAATAAAGCCTAGAAAGCCCAATTTTTTTGAAGGAATTCTAAGATAAACTTTACCAAGACAATTCAGAAATAAGAGAATAGACATTTCTAAACTTATCAAAAATGTAAGGATTAAAAACAACGTTGCCAGA
>DAOVHJ010000021.1 GCA_030671945.1 Candidatus Heimdallarchaeota archaeon | reverse complement strand
GTTCCACACTTCTTACAAACCGTTGGATTAACCCAAGCAACTCTCTTAATAGCTCCTTTCAACTCAATTGCATCAAAGGGACAAACTTCAACACAAGAGCCGCAGCCAACACAAGTCTCTTCAGTCACTTGGGCAGCACTATTTGCAAGAGTTATCTTTCCAGTCATTAATCTACTTGCAGCAGAGCTAGCAGCTGCTTTTGCTTCACTAACAGAAGCAGTAATGGTTTTAGGACTACTCGCACATCCTGCAATATATACACCAGCAGCTTTAGTATCAACAGGTTCTAATTTAGGATGCAATTCCTTGTAGAAATCAACCATTTTTCCTTCACTAGATGAAGGATCCACACCAAAAATCAGTCTGATATCGCCTGCTTCCTTAACTGGTCTCATCCCAACTTGTAAGGCAACCATGTCTACTTCTATAGTCTCTAGTTTTTCAATTGCAGAATCATAGATTTTAATTCCTAGTTGACCATTTGGTAACACATCAATTTGGCTAGGTTTCCCACGAACAAATCTAACACCTAATTGTCGTACTCTTTTATAATATTCTTCGTATCCTTTCCCAACAGTTCTCATATCTGCATAGCAAATGTAGACTTTTGTTTTAGGGTATTGTTTTAATGTCAAATATGCATGTTTTAAGCTAGCAATGCAACCAACATTGCAACAGTAACCAGCAATATCATCTCGAGAACCCACGCATTGGATAAATGCTACTGATTTTGGTGGCTTCTCAGTACTTGGTTTTATAAGTTTACCATCAGTAGGTCCGGAAACATTGAACATAAAACCAAATTTTGAATTCGTCAATATATCGGGACTATTTCCGTAATTGAATTCTTCAATAATTGTTGGATCAAAATCCTCAAAACCAGTTGCAAGGATTACTGCGCCAAAATTCATTGTAAGATTTATTGGTTCTTGACTAAAATTAATCGCACCACTAGGGCAGTTCTGCTCACATCTTCTACAAACATCTCTGCCTTTTTCACGGTTCTTTAAGTAAAGACAATAGTCTTGGTCAATCACAACTGCTTTTGGAATGGATTGAGCGAAAGGAAAGTATACAGCCTTGGTCGTTCCTAAACCGTTGAAATACTTGTTTGGTCGTTTTTTGACTGGGCAGTGCCCAATACAGGTGTAACATGATCGACATTTATCAATGTCAACAAAGCGAGGATGTTGGACAAGTTCAACCTCAAAATTTCCGTCATTTCTTTCAGAGCTTACGACCTCAGTTTGAGTCAAAACAGTAATATTTGGATGTGAAAAAGCATCATTCATTTTGGGTGATAAGATACATGCTGAACAGTCATTTGTTGGAAATGTTTTATCCAGTTTTGCCATGTACCCTCCAATAGTTGCATCTTTATCTATCAATACAACTTCTATGTCTTTTTCAGCTAAATCTAATGCTGCTTGTATTCCTGCTACTCCAGCACCTACTACAAGGGCTCTTTTCTCTACAGTATATTCAGTTGAATCAATTGCTTCAAGATTAGCAGCACGCTCAATTGCTCCATTGACAAGATCAAGAGCTTTCATCGTAGCCAGCTCCATATCAGAATGGATCCATGAATTTTGTTCTCGTAAATTAACAAACTCAAGATAAAATGGATTTAATTGACTCTTCTCTAATACTCTTCTGAATGTTTTTTCGTGGAGTTTTGGTGTGCAAGCACCAACCACTACTCTATCAATGCCCGTATCTTTAATAATTTGAGCAATGAGTTCTTGACCTGATTTACTGCACATAAACATATAATCTGTAGAAAAAGTGACTAATGGATTCTTTTTTACTTCATCTGCAACTTTTTTGACATCAACGGTTCCTGCAATGTTTTTTCCACAATGACAAATGAATACTCCTATCTTCATATTTTTTTCACCGGTCCTCTTTTTCTAATGACTACCTTCCTCTATTATATTAACAAAACAAATCAAATCCTCACCAAGATTCAACACTCTTTGTGCTTGGAGTTTGACTTTCTTCATAGCTTCGCTTGGAACATCAACTACTTGTAATGCTTTCTCCTTACAAGCTGTAACACATAGTGGTCCTTCTTCTTTATCTCCACACATCTGGCATTTCACAGCTTTGGATTCTAGAAAATACATACCACCATATGGGCATGCTGCGAGACAGAATTGACACCCAACACACAATTCGGGATTAACTTTTACAATTCCTTTCTCCTTAGTAATTGCTTCTGTTTTACAAACATTCATACAATAAGGAGACTCACACTGATGACAACTAACAATGATTTTAGATGGTGTTAATGTCAGTAACGCAATACCATATTCTTTCTTACATGCTTTAATGCAATCTGTGCAATCGTCTTTGCATCTATCTGGGTAAAATACTAAACCTTGAGTCATATCAAAAGATCCCCTGAATGTCTTTAATTTGTTCATAAGTGAATACTGGTCCATCTTTACAAACCAAGTATTTTCCATAAGCGCAATTCCCACATTTTCCATAGCCACAAGTCATTCGATTTTCTAAGCTAACAATTATATCCTCAGGTTTTACACCCAACTCTAAGCATTTCTTAACAACAAATTTCATCATTATTGCTGGTCCAACAGTTACTACTTTAGCATTTTCTGGCACTTTTATTTTATCAAAGAGAGTAGTAACAACACCCACATTTCCCTTCCAATTAGCATCACCATTATCTACGGTGACAAGCATCTCTGTCTTGGGATTCTTTTTCCACTTCTCAAACTTCTTTTTAAATAATAAATCAGCAGGTGTTCTTGCTCCATACAAGATAATTTGATTTGGAAAATCATTAGCAAAAATATATTGAATTAATGATCGTAATGGTGGTAGACCTATTCCGCCAGCTACTATGATTATACTATTCGCGTTCTTTAGCTCATCCAATGGAAATGGTTTTCCAAAGGGTCCTCTTATCCCTATCTTGCTACCAACTTTTAGTTTATGTAAGGCTTCTGTAACTGTACCAGCTTTTCTTATTGTTGATTGAAATTTCTTACCAGCAATAGAGGAAAAAGCAAAAGGTGCTTCACCTACTCCAAAAACTGTTAGCATGAAGAATTGTCCTGGTAAATATGTGAATGATTCATCATCTGCTGAAAAAGTGTATGTATTAACATCAACTGTTTCTTTTTCTATTTTAGTAATCGTACAAATTATTGGCTTGCTGTGACTGGTAATTTTACTTCAGCTCCCTTCTTTGCTAAATAACTGAGGATTTTCTTAATATCAAAATGAGCAGGACATAATTTGTAACACCTACCACATCCAACACATCCTAAAACTCCATATTGTTCTGGAATGTTTTCAAACTTGTGACTATATCGTCTCCGGAATCTGCGGGAACGATTAGGCATTAAGGTGTGACCACCTGCCATAAGATTGAACGATTCAAGAACACAAGCATCCCATACTCGAACCTTTGAGAAATTGTTTGTATCTTTTTTAACATGTGATTCAGCATAACAAGTACAAGTTGGACAAGAATAATTACAAAAACCGCATCCTAGACAACCAGATGCAATCTTTTCCCACTCTTCCATTGGTATATTTCGTATCTGTTCTGGTGTAGGAATTACAATGATTTCTTGCTCTGGATTCCCCAGTGCATCCTTTTTCATCTTATCTACCTTTTCTCCCAAACCTTTAGGAGCTTCCTTCAAACCAAGTTTCTGAATGTAATTGTGACCTTTTTCTGTTAACACTTCTACAAAATACTCTTTATCTTTGAGTGGTGTTAATTCCAAATCACCAAGACCATTATTGAGTAAACTTCCACCGGTAGATAAACAAAATCCACCATCACAAGATTTCAAGCAATTAACAACAGCAAATATACCTTGTTCTCTAAGAATTTTATATTGAGGATCTGCAGGCTCTTCGAGCATAACTTTGTCTATATATTCAAGAGCAATTGCATCACAAGGACGAATTAGAATGAGTTTTTCATCAACATCCAGATGTTCTTTGATTTTTAAAGACTTAATATTGTATGATAAAATTCTCTGTCTTTTAAAGACATACTGGTTTTTCATCTCTAAATCAGGTGGAACTTCCAAATCTTTGATAATATAGGCTTTAACTGAAGACACTTTTCCGCCAACTTTAAGTTTATCTTGAGGAATCTTTAACTCAAGTTCTAAATATATTTTGGTATAAATGCTATGAATCGAATTTAATTGTTTATATTTATATTATGAACTCGTTTTTAATTTCTAATACCTTATTTGTCTTTTGACAAATTTTCTAATTAGGAAAAAATAATTAACATCATCAATATAATTAAAAAGGTGATGTGACAAACACTCGGTCGACTTCATTCGTGTAGATTTTGGATGCATAAATAATGACTTCTAAAATAATTTCTAGAGAAAAAATAAGCAATTTCGTAGATTCAATGATAAATGATTTCATAGTAATTGCTACTACAAACAAAAATAATGTTCCTACTTTAATGGAAATCTCTAGCTTTGAAGAAGTTTTATTTGATACAGAGTTACCTATGATTCCTTTGAAAAAGCTCTTTCATCCTGCACAACAGGATCTTTTCAAATTTAGTCGAACAAAAGGTATAACAGAAATTTATATGCTGAAAACAACTAAGGATATTGAGACAAAAGTAGTTGTTTTTGGAGTTCGTCCTTGTGACATAACAGGTAATAATGTATTAGATGAAATATTCAAAGAAAATTTCCGTGATGATTATTATCTAGCTCTACGAGATAGAACATTAATTGTTGGAATTAACTGTTTGAAACCATGTTATGAAAATTGCTTTTGTGAATCAATGAATTCCAATGACCCAAAAAGTGGATATGATCTGATGTTTACTGAAATTGCAAAAGATCAATATCTAGTTGTTCCTAATACCGATGGTGGGAAAAGAATAATGGAATTATATCCTGAACTCTTTGAGGATGCAACAGAAGAGCATTATGATAAATATATTCGAACATTGGAATTGAAAGATAATAATTTCAAAAAGGATATACTGGTTGAAGGTTTACCAAGTGAATTAGAGGATAAATTTGAATCAAAAGCTTGGAGAAAATATACCAAAGATTGTCTCTTTTGTGGTTCTTGTACTTTTGTTTGCCCAACTTGTTATTGTTACAATGTTAAAGATAAAATAGCCATAGACTTGGAGCATGGTATAAGACTTCGAGAATGGGATTCATGTTACTATCCTGAATTTGCTAAAGTTGCCGGAGGTCATGATTTTAGACATGAAAAAGAAAGACGTTTCAGGTATCGTTATTTACACAAATTCATAGACATTCCGAGAAGATACAATGTAGAAGGATGTGTTGGCTGTGGCAGGTGTATAACTTACTGTCCAGCGGATATTGATGTAAGAGAAGTTTTAGAAGATGTGAGGGGTGAATCCTAAATGAGAGCGATAATGGCCCATGATAAAGGATATCTTGCACCACATGAAGCAAAGATCATTAAAATTAGAAAACTAACAGAAACAACCAAACTTTTTGAGTTGAAATTTGTTGAAGAGCATTTGAATCCTCTCTTCCAAAACAATCCTGGTCAATTTGTTGAATTATCTGTTTATGGAATAGGTGAAGTTCCTATTAGTATCACTTCTCCCCCAACAAAACGCGGTTCATTTGAGCTTGGAATAAGAAACGTTGGAAATGTTACAAGCGCAATGCATAAGCTGAAAAAAGGAGATATTGTTGGAATAAGAGGTCCTTTTGGCAATCACTTTCCTGTTGAAGAATACAAAGGTAAAGATTTACTATTTGTTACAGGTGGTTTAGGTTATCTACCACTAAGATCAGCTTTTAGATATGCTTTACATAATCGTGAAGATTATGGTGAAATCTACATTCTTTATGGTGATAGGTGTCCAGCTGATGTTCTCTTTCCGGAAGAAAATGAAGAATATGAAAAGCGCGAAGACATTGAATTCCACAGTACTGTAGATCGTGATGATGAAATGTGTTGGGGGGGCAATATAGGAGTAGTTACTAATCTTTTTCCAAATATAGCTGAAAAATTAGATCCCAAGAATACAGTCGCAATGATTTGTGGCCCACCAATTATGTATAAATTTGTGAACATAGAACTTGAGAAATTAGGATTAGATAGTGATCATATTTTCCTTTCTCTCGAGCGAAAAATGAAATGTGGTGTTGGCAAATGCTGTCACTGTGGAATTGGTGATAAATTCGTTTGTCTTGATGGCCCTGTCTTTACACTAAGACAAATTAGAACACTGCCGGAGGCCCTGATGTAATGGCTAAACCACAAATCGGCATTGTTGGTTTTACAGGTTGTGCAGGTTGTCAACTTAGTCTTCTTGATTTGGAAGATGAGCTTCTAGATCTATTGAATCTAGTTGATATTATAGATTTTCGAATGGCAATGACTGGTAATAAAGAAGGACCTTATGATATCTTATTTGTTGAAGGCAGTATTGTAAATGACAAACAAGAAGAGGAAATAAAGGAACTCAGAAAAAAAGCTACTGTTCTTGTTGCAATGGGATCATGTGCTTGTTTTGGAGGAGTACAAGCGATGAGAAATTATAGGGATGACAAGAAAATAAGAGAAGCTGCTTATGGTAAAGAAGGAGCTAAAAATTTTCCAGTCTTTCAAGTTAAACCGATAAACAAAGTTGTTGATGTGGATCACTACCTTTTAGAATGTCCAGTCAATAAATACGAATTCCTTGATTTCGTAAAATATGTTCTTATTGGCGGGACACCAAAACTTCCAAACTTACCCGTATGTCATCAATGTAAAGCCTTGGAAAACCGTTGTATTTTCTTAGAAGATAACATAATTTGTATGGGTCCAGTCATACAAGCTGGGTGTGGAGCACTATGTCCAAGTCATGGGATGCCCTGCGATGGTTGTCGTGGTTCTACATTAGAAGCAGCATATCAACAACAAGTTGATTTAATGATTAAGAAAGGCGCATCTGTTCAAGATGTATCTAGATTTGTATTGAAATATAATGGAGAAGATCCACAAGTAAAGGATTTTCTATTAAAAGCTTGGCAGGAACAAGACAAAAACCTCCAGTACGGAGAGGAAGAAGAGAAATAGGTGTGATCAAAGATGACTGTTAAGAAATTCCATTTAGAGCATATCTGCAGAGTAGAAGGGCATGGTAATCTTTTAGTTGAAATTGATGGTAATAAATCCAAAAACGTTGAAATGCAAATTGTAGAAGGAACAAGATTCTTTGAGGGATTTGCTGTTGGAAGAAAATATGATGAAGCTATTAATATCATGTCTAGAATTTGCGCAATTTGCAGTACTTCTCATCAACTTTCTGCTGTAGAAGCATTGGAGCGCTCAGTGAGTATAGTTCCAAGTGATCAAGTTCATGAATTTAGAGTGTTATTAGACCACGGTGAGAATCTACAATCACACATTTTACACGTTGGGATGCTTGCATTGCCAGATTTCTTGGGTTATGATGGAGTAATACAAATGGTTCCCAAATATCCAAACGAAGTCAAATTAATTCTCCGAATGAAGAGGATTGCTAACGATTTACAAGCATTGATCGGTGGACGCGAAATTCATCCAGTGAACATTCGTCCTGGTGGTTTTGGTAATTATCCCACAACAAGACAACTCGAAGAAATGAAGGATAAACTCGTTGAATTTAAGAAAGGCACTCAAACCATAGCTGACCTTTATGCGACCTTAGATATCCCCCAATTTAAGAACAAAACTGAACAACTTGCAGTTTATGATGGTAAAACATATCCTTTCATTCGAGGCGATATCAAGTCCTTACTTAGTGGCAAAATAACTCCTCCAGAGGATTATAAGAAGGATTTCATAAAAGAAGAAGTGAAACCATATTCCACTGCAAAGTTTTCAACTATTAATGATGGTGAAATCTATTATGTGTCACCACTTGCTCGAGTAAATATTAATAGTAAATTCTTAACTGATGATGCAAAAGCACTCATAAAGCAATTCGGAATGAAATTACCAGATTTTAATCCATTTAATAATAATCTCGCTCGAGTAATTGAGTTAATGCACTGTGCAGATGAAGCAATTGAAATTCTAGACAAGTACATCATGAAACCACCCAAGGAAGACAATAAAAACTTCAGAATAAAGGCTGGAACAGGTACTATCGCTACCGAAGCACCAAGGGGTCTACTGAACCATTCATACGATGTGAATAAGGAAGGCATTATACAAAGAGTTGATGTGATAACTCCCACAGCACACAATACAAACAAAATTGAAGATGACGTAGTTAAATTCACTCCTAAACTCACAGATATGAAGGATGATGAGATTGAATTATTCTTTAATATGCTAGTTAGATCTTATGATCCCTGTATTTCATGTTCTACCCACGCAATAACTATTGACTTACGAAGAACAAAATGATCGCATCTTTTTGATTAACAAATGTTAATCATCCCTCTTCTTTTTTATCTTGTTTAGTTAATTTTAATATAATAATTTACTAGCAGAAATGTTTATGAGTGTCCTTCATAACAACTTTCAAAGTAATTTTGTTACTTCAACATCTTAACACGTATGGTGCGAAAAAATGGCTACATTTGGTGAACTTCTAGGAATTTGGTTTTCTGGAGATAATCTTGGAGGAACTTTAGGATATCTCTTAGCAATAATCTGCGGAGTATTCATTCTAACTGAATTGTATACTATAATTACACAGAAAAATGAACCTGATTTAGTAATGATGCTTCTGGCTGGTGTTTTTGGTGGTGTCGTACAGGGTATTACTCGAGATCCATTATTAGCCATACTTGTTGGTTTATGTTGGTTGATGATTTTTTCAGTATGGACTATACGCGAAAGCCCTGTTTGGCGAGAATTAATGATTGCATCGCTAGTCTCGTATGTAGTTGTTCTCATTGGGAGAACTGTGCAACGAGTAATGGAAATGTGGGTAGCATTCAAAGGTTACAATATAGAAACCTATACCAGATGGGGATTAACAGGTCAACAATTTTTTGGTATTTCCTGGAATATTTTCATTTATGTATTCTTTATATTGTGTATCATCTTTTTTGGAAGAAGATTCTTCTTGGTTTCAAGATTAACTTCTCCACAGATTATCTACCTCTTGCTTTTTGCACTTTCATATGTTGTTTTGTACCAGTTTAGTGGTGACGCAGGAATTCAAACCATCTACTATAGTGGAATCGATAAAGCAGTTGCAGATAGATTACTCTTTGGTTCTTTTGGAACATATGAAATCATGATTGTTGCGAATTTCGTTCTGTATCTCATCTCTGGACCTTTGCTACATCTTTTGTTTGGGGTCAAGAAAGTAAAAAATAAAAGAGTTTTAGATTTGGTCGAAGAAGTTAGACACAAATTAGGAATAAAAAGTAAAATAAGAGTAGGAAAGGTTAAAGCTCCTATTCTGAATGCTTTTGCATTTGGAGCTTTCTTTGACAAACGGATAGCGTTTATGTCTAGAGAACTCGATGATTTTACAGATGATGATATAAGAGGAATTGCAGGTCACGAACTTGCGCACTCACAAAAAGTACACACGTTATGGCTACTAGGTATTTCTATTGTTTCTTTTGCAATCACTAAAGCACTTGCACTTCCAGCAACAACATTAGATTATATCTTTGATCCAAATGTAGGATTTGAATTCTTGTGGTATTATCTTTACAATATTGCTTTACTAGGATTTTCTTACATCTTTGTGAGATTCTTAGAAGGAAGAGCAGACAAAATGACAATGAATGCAGGTTATGGAAAGGCTTTAGCAAAATCATTAGTGAAACTAGATGGATTCTATCAGGGAATAGCTAGTGAAATGGGTCTTAGTGTCTATCTCTTAACTGATAAAGAACAGACAAAAGCTGAAAAATTAAGATTCCTTGGTGACGCCGGACGAAACATGTATAGGAATTATATCAAACCAAACATTGCAGAGAATTTCATTAATTTAGTTGCCAGTCACCCAAAATCAGCCTATAGAGTTGTTGCTTTAACAGATCAAGAAAAATTACGTCCCTTCAAAGCAGCTTTATTGCCCTTTTTCCTATTAATACCAATTCTAAGGCGTCCATTTCTAAAGGATTTGCAAGATGCACGTCATAAGGCATCCGAATTGATCAGTGAAACATTTGAAGCAACTCATACCTCGAAAGGAATTAAAAAATATGATAACTTATCGCATCTTTCCTATCAGCATAATTATCTCTTAAACAAGGAAATTGTTGCAATATCAAGGCTTGATAAGAAGGATATCATTCAAGGAACAGTAACAAAAATCGGAGTATCTAAACAAATAACTTCTCCACTTTTGTTAAAACTGAAAACCAGTGATGGACAGATAGAGATACCAACTAGTGACTACAAAGTTTTCGAGATAGCAATAGATCAGAAACAAGTTTTCAAAGACGGAAAAATCGGCATTGTCACTGAAATTAATACCGAGGAAAAGTTTTCATTGAAAGCAAAATTCATTGAAAATGGAAAAGAAGAAGAGAAGGAATTGAGAGTTCCTGGAATGCCTTTAGCTTATTTCGAAGGCATTGTTGGAAAGGATATTCTCTTGCTACAAAAAGGTGTTACAAGATTAGCTCATTTAGATAAAATAGATTTAGATGAAAATAGCTTCGCTAAAAGTAAACTAACAATAACTGTAGAAAATCAAACAAAAGTAATTAGTGGAGAGAAATTTGTCATTTCCTTCAAACCATTTGATGTCTACATTAAGAAAGGAAAAGAGAAGCAACAAAGACCACTTATTGAATCTCTAAAAGGAAAACCAGTTTCACTTCAAACGAAAGACGATCTTGATACTTTATTAAAAGGAAAAGTGACAGATGTTGCAGAGGAAATCCTTAAAGTTGAATCCTTAGATGAGGAGAAGGAAGTCACCATAAAACGTCTAGAATTCTTATACCTTTACGAAGACTCAATTAAATTGATTTACAAACCATCTATATCTTTCATTGAACGAATGTTAATGCGTATGCAAAATCGAAAAGAATTAGCATACATTGTTCCTTGATAAAAAAGATAAATTAACCTTAGGACAAATATCCTAAGGATTTTCTTATTTATTTTCTCCTAGTAATTTTGTAGCGATTAGTTTCTTCCATTTGGAAGGAATTGTTTGTGAAAGCAATCGATTTAAAGCTCTATTAGCTTCAAAGAGAAATTCTCTGGATTCATCATGAGATGGAATATATGGAAGCTCGCCAGGTTTTGTGTGCTTGATTTTCTGAGCCCAATATCTATTCAAGCTTTTCAATTCGATATTTGAAGGCAAAGTGATTTTCACATCTTCTGCTGCTCTAAGTATTCTACCTAATTCTTTAGATCCAATGACATCTTGATATCTCGGTAGAATGTCTATGTCATCAGTTTCATGGATGCCAAGAATAAGTCGTTCTTTTACCACTGATTCCACAACACTGCCAGTATCAAAAACAACTCTTCTGGTGTCTCCCTTAGAAAGATCTTCAATATTTGTAGCCATCAATTGCTTTAGTTGATCTGTTAAATTAGTAAAGCATAAGAACATGTCATCTGTTAGGAAGTGTCCTTCAAAATTACCAGCTTGAATTAGTTTTTCAATAATGATTTTGACTTCTTCTTCAAGACCAACTAAATTATTTTCTTGAGCAATTGTTGATATTTTTACACTCCCATCATGTATGATTTTATCCGCAAATAATGCATAAACAATGAAAGTGCTTTCATCAATAAATTCGCCCTTAGTATAACCTTCTTCAGCAATTTTCTCAAAAATTACTTTTGCACTATCAACAGTAGTATCATATGATTTGGAGATTTCTTTTAAGTGAATGATCGGCATAGATTGAGCAATATCACTTAGTTCTGAAATCAATTCATCTGAAACAGATAACAGAAGCGATGTCTTATCCATATGGATTGGTGCTCGAATTTCTTTTCTCTCAACAAGTTCTCGAAGAATTTCCTTTAAGGTGTCGATTTCAATATTAGTATCCTCTGCTAAACTTGGTACTTTCACTTGTTTGATTTTCTTCAAATGCATTGCTCCGACCCTCTTCCAATATGCTTGTCTAACAGTCTCTCGAGCAAATTCTTTAGTAAGAATGAAGTTTTTGGATTTATCATGAATATATCGTTCATTCAATAATGGGACTGAGTTTATGTATTTCACCAAACGTTCTTCTGAAAGCCAAATCAAAGCTGTCACAGCAGTAATTTTTGCTTTTTGTTTCGGTTTACTTGATTTTGATAATTGTCTCCGAATAGTACTATCTATTATGTTCGCAAGATCATCATTTACAGCTTGAAGATCATCTAGTTGTGTTTTAAAATCTGTGCTTTCTTCACGAAGCTTTGAAAGAACTTTTTCTTTTGTTTTTTGATCTTCTTCTAAACGATGAAGCGATTCAAGATCTTTGGCTCGTTTTGAATCTTTCTCTATCATCTCTTCTCGTAAAGAACTGATTTGTTCATCTCTAACACGAACCGTATATTTGAGAGATCTTACATCATCAACCTTGTTTTCCTTTCTAAAGATTTTATCAAGTCTATTAGAAATTAATGGAATCCTAGCATCAGTGTACTCGTAAATGAAGAAGATAACAATCACTATTAGCAAAATTGGGACAATTGCATATGAAATAATTTTAAGTAAAATGTCTTGCCAATCTCCTAGCGTACCATTAGGATTTGCTACATCTTTTTGAAGACTTACAATTAGATTGTAAGCATAACTTCCTTCTGCTTCTCCTTCATATTTGAATTCAACTTTGATAAAATATGTTCCATTAGTCAATACTTCACCAATTATAGTTTCATCTGCACCTGCTTCTGCATTATTGGAAGAATAAATCTCAATAATTTCCGAATTATAAATAATAAGGTCAAAATTGGCTGTTTGAGGAACTTCTAAGAAAACAGATATGATGGATTGTTGATCTACTGAAAATTCATAGTAGTCATTTAAATCTCCATCAACAACAAGACGTCCATTAAATTTGGAATTCGCAAGAGGTATAATAAAATGAGCATCATCAGGGGTATTTCCAGCATCTGTACCAGCATTCGCATCATTTTGTGTTGTAAGAGTAATCGAAATGTTGTATGGTATAATGACATCAGAACCAATATTATCTATAAGATTTACTCGCAGACGATATTCACCAGGAACACTAATTGAGTAGTAAATTGACTCATCAATACCTATTATATTATCTGAAAAATCAAGTAAAGTAGGATTCTCATCATAGAATTCAATATCAACATTTGTTGTATTCAAAGGAACCAAATAAATGCTGATGATTTCTCCTTTAACCAATGAGATTTGATAGAAATCTTCAACATCGCTTCCCCACACGAATGTTCCATTTGAGATTCCTGAAGAAATAGATAAAGAATCACCAAACGAATTTCCTGCATCTGTTCCTGAATTAAAATCATTCTGGTTAATCAATGAAATTACAAAACTATAATTGCCTACATCACTTACACTTGCAGGAGCAATAAGTATCGTAAAGTTATCAGTTGATCTTGATGATCTAATCACTGTTTCTCGTAAACCTGCATCTCTTAGATTTTGATGTGGATCAAACTCCGGTGTATATAATGTTAGATCAAAATTCATTATTGGATTATGTGGGATCATAGTGACATTGATGATATTCCCTTTTACAACTGAAAAGGAATAATAATCTTTGTCTTCTGAAGCTAGTGTACCATTATATTCTCCAGGAGAAATATATGTAGCAAAAGCAGTGGTATTTCCTGCATCTCCACCAGTTTCTGCATCACTTTGATTGCTTCCATTGGTTGGAAACAATATTGGTTGAGAGCCATTATCTTCATAAATTAGACTTTCTGAGAAAGCATCAATTGGTTTATTATCATTTGAATATTGACAAAATCCACTAATCAAAAAAACAAGAAGAGTTAAACCAATGATTAATGGTAATTTGTCTTTTTTTATCAATACTATTCACTTCTTTAGATTCATTACTTACTTTTTTAAATAATTGCATAATATAATGTTTTAATCTATATTAATAAAATACGAAAAATTGCTGATAAAAGTTTGCTTCGAGTATATTTCGACGAAAAAAAACCTCAACAACAAAAAGACTTTAATGTTGGATATCGCAATTCAAATATAAAAATAAAAGTGTGAACATTATGTCTAGCCGACCAACAGATGCAAATTCCATTAAAAGGGGAAGTTATATTTTAGCAGATGAAGAACCATGTATGGTTTTAGATTTAAGCCATTCAAAAACAGGGAAACATGGTCATGCGAAAATTAGAATGGAAGTAATAGGGCTTTTTGACAAGAAAAAAAGGTCTATTGTTATGCCATCGACATATAAGGTTCAAGTACCAATTATTGATAAAAGAAATGCTCAAGTAATAACCTTGGAAGGCGAGGAAATGTCTGTTATGGATAAAGAAACGTTTGAAACACTTTCTATTCCAAAACCAGAAAATGAAGAGCATCTCAAGAAACTTGAAGAGATTGTTGGTGCAGGTAAAACTGCAGAAGTAGAATATTGGATTGTTATGAATCGATTCACAGTGAATCGTGTAAAAGAATTAGATATCTAAAGTAACAAATCAAAGATTGGTCGACAAATCGACCTTTCGATTATTTTTTTTCTTATTCAATAGCCTTCATTGTTACATCTTTGACGTTTGGTATTTCCTTTAT
>DAOVHJ010000097.1 GCA_030671945.1 Candidatus Heimdallarchaeota archaeon | reverse complement strand
TTTTTCTTATATTATTTAATTCAGAGACATCCATTACTTCTATTGATAAACCATCGAGTAAATATACAAGTGAATCATTCACGTGAATATTATTGTAGGAATAATATGGTGGTAGAGGATTATTTATCGAAAATTCATTATTAATAGGTTGAAAAGCAGCTTTATTATCGACTAGATTTAAAACGAATAATTGTTGGCAAAGGATTATTATCAAGAAAAGACTTATTTTCTTTTCCAAATTAATTTTGAGTCTCAACCTTCAATCCCACATAATATATGGTGTATAAATTATTAAGTATTTTTTAACCAAATTCTTTTAAAAACTGAACAGATTAGAATTACAAAATAAGTGATTGTTATGAAGAAAATAGAAAAAGAACCTCGAGCTGCTGCTTATCCTGCCCCAGCAGCACTTGTATCTGCTTATGATGATAGAGGAAAACCAAATGCTATGACTGCAGCTTGGATCTCAAATATTTGTGCTGACCCAGTAACTTTAGTAGTAGGAATTAGAGATTCAAGATATACCTATGAATTAATAGAAAAAAGAGGATGCTTTGGTGTAAATATTCCAAATGTTAAGATTGCTGAAGAAACAGATTATTTTGGAATAGTTTCTGGTCGTGATGTAAACAAATTCAAAAAAACTGGTTTGAAAGTCTTCAAAGGAAAAGAAGTTAAAGTTCCTTTAATTAAGCAGTGCCCTATCAACATTGAATGTAAATTAACTCAAAAAGTGAAAATTGGAACCCATGATGCATTTTTCGGAGAAGTTATGAAAGTCTACTACGATGAATCAATGATAAATGAAAATGGTAGTCCAGATATGCTACTAGCTGATGTACTTGTTTACGGGACAGGTAACTATTATAGTTTGAAGGAAAAAGTTGGCGGTTATGGTCATTCAAAGAAAGAATGATTCTAATATATAAAAAAAATAAGAAAAAGAAGCTACAGTAAGTAGCTCTTCATTTTTTATTTCCTCTTTTTACCATCTAAAGATTCTTGCAACAATATATTCAACAATTCTTTGTTCGCTGCAATGGTCTCTTTAGAAATAACTGGATAGAATGATTTCTTCAAGTAATCTCTTTCTATTTTCTTTAAAAGAAACTTCCCAGTTTCTATTCCGGAATCCATTGCGGGAGTAACTCCTCCTCCTTTTACATTTGAACCTGCAAAGAAGAGATTCTTGATGGGAGATCTAAAACTGGGTAATTTTTGATGGTATTCAGGACCATACCAAGAACCGTCAGTTGATTGATTAAAACTCTCAAATGTTAACGGAGTTGCTAGTCTCTTCAGCACTATATGTTTTGATAAATTAGGAATTACTTTCTCGACTGTAGAAATTAACTTCTGCATTACCTCTTTCTTTAGCTTTCTATAATCAATTGATCGTTTCATTGTTTTACCAGTTTTCCAAAAATTATTCCATTTGTTGTTTCCAAAACCTATAACAATTAAGGAATCTTTTGAATCCTTTCTCTGAGTGGGATCAATATTTGATGAAATTCTAACTCCTATACTATCTAGATTTATGTTTTCATCTCGTACTTTGGGAACAATTTCTGAGCCTTTACCAATTATGAAATGAGGTGGGTACTCTGAGAGATCAAGATTTTCCAAACCAACAAACATCATATAACCAGAGATGGATTGTCTAAGTCCCTGAATACGGGTCAAATATCTTTTACTGAAGTGTTTTTTACCTACATAGTCAAAAACTGTTTTACGTAAATCGCCATTAGAAACTACATATTTTGAAGAGATAATAGTTCCATCCTCTAACTCAACACCTCTCACTACTCTCTTTTTCACAATGATTTTTCTAACTGTAGAACCGTATTGCATTATTCCACCTCTTGCTTCGTAATGTTTCACTAAATTCAAAGCAAAAGAGCGCATTCCACCTTCAGGATAATGCATTCCTTTAGTAAACACAGAATTCAGAATATGAGTAGCTACTGTCGCATCAAGTTCTTCAAATTTTAAGCCAAACCATAAGCAAAATAAGCTGAAATAATCGAACAATCGTTCATCTGTTATAAAATCATCCAGAAGTTCTCTGAAGCTTTTTCTGGCATATTTTCGTAGTATTGGATACTTGAAAATAACTTTCAAGATTTTCCCGAAAGTGATTTTTTCATCTTTTAATCCACAATCGTCAATATCTTTTGTTATTTGCTTACATGTTTCAAATAAAGATCTTACACCTTCTACTTGATCTGGGTGATGAATTTTTATTTCCGCTAGAAATTTCTCTAGATCAGAGTACATATTAAATTGCTTATTATCAATATAGTAAGCTTGATTCGGGTCCAATTTATGAAAAGCATGCTTAAAACCAAATTCTCGCAAAGTTTTGTTTGCTTTATTATTTTGAATATCTAGAATAGTTTCCGCAGCAGAATCAAAGTAGAACCCGTTATTTGTAAATCCTGAGACATATCCACCAGGATAAGTATTTCTTTCAACAATTAATGTTCTTAATGCGGGATTTTTATTTTGTAAATATATGCCTGTATGTAATCCACCCATTCCCGCACCTATTATTATAACATCGTAATTTTCTATTTCTTTCATTTTAAATCCAACCTTTAGTGTGAACTCTTATTTATAGGTGAAAATTTCTCCATATCGAAGTAATGGCAAGAGCACAGATTGGATTTACCCAGTCTGGGATTCCAGCTATCAAATTATCTATATCATCTGTTTCAATAGATAAGATCGAATATTAAAGTTGCCATTTTTTTAGCACTATCTCCAGTGCAATAGAAATAGGTGGTATAATTGTTATTTAGTTGGTCTATTAAGTTCTTAAACCTAGTTTATTGTTCCTAATTTTTACTGTTAAACACTCACATATATTTTATAAAGTAGAGAAAAAGTAGTCTAAGTTAGGTCTGAAATACCTAACTCTTCAAGTAGTTCCTTTGAAGGAACAGCTGTTTTTTTGTCCCATCTCCTCAATTTGTAATATTCTCTTAATTGCGTTTCCAGATTTGGGAGTTTATCTTTAGCTCCTCCCTCTGAAAGCTTAATTGACATGATTTTAGGTAGTCGATCATTCTCTCTTGTAAGACCCATTTTCATATTTAGTAATCGTTTAATATTAGTTATTCGTTCTCCAACTTTCATGATGTCTTCAATTGAATAATCCAAACCTGTTGCAAGTTCAAGTGCATGAACTGTATCTTTGAATGGTGGCAAAGCAAAATGACACATAATAAGAGCATTGTAAACAGCCCGGAAATCTTGAACTTTTACTGCAAGTTGACCTGCTTCAATATCATCAAACCTGTCTTCGCCTTTCAAATCAATCTCGGGAATAGAGACTCCTAAACCCATCTTGTATCCATCGCCATTATTATGACAAGCACCTCGAGAGGATGTGGCATAGACTGCAGCCATTGAAAAGAATGCTCGGGGATCATGGAAAGGTAACTCTAAGCCATTAACAGTATGAGCTTCATCCGGCATATTATAATGCTCAGCTAAGATATCTGCACCTTCAGCCATTAAATCGCCTATGCCTTCTCTCTTTGCCATTTTTGTTAATAGCTCAAGAGCAGCATCTATATCTCCCCATTTTGCATCAATATCTTCTAAATCTTTCTTGGTAATAATTCCTTTTTCAGCTAACCGATAAACTAATCCAATGATCATTCCAGCAGAAATAGTATCTACGCCATAATTATTACACATGTAGTTAGCCATTGAAATTCCTTTAAGATCCTTAATCAAAAGATTGGTACCAAAAGCAGCAAGAGTCTCATATTCTGGCCCTGCTGTCAACGGTAAAGCATATTTTCCATCTTTAATTTCTATCATTCTCCCACAGCCAATGACACAACTGTAGCAATGATACCTTTTCGTCAAGATTGTTTCTTTCATTCGAGCTCCATCAAATGCTTCAGTATCATCCATGTGTCCTTTATGCCAATACTTGACTGCAACATCTCCCCATTTCATCCCACCTGTAACATAAGCTGCTGTCCCAAACATTCTCCTTGCTACCGAGTTTTCATGAATGTTCTTCCTCATTTGTCCTCCTAATTCCTTTAATTGCTCTGGTTTTGCCACAGGAACATCTCTTTTTGAAGAATACAATATGATAGCCTTCAAATTCTTTGAACCCATCACAGCTCCCATTCCTGTTCTTCCTGCTGCTCTATCACCATCATTCATCACTGAAGCTATTTTGACTAATTTTTCTCCGGCAGTACCTATTGTGGCAAAACTTGAGGTTTTCTCAAATCGTTGCTTTATTGCTTTCTCTACATCGTAAACATTCTTACCCCAAAGGTATGAAGCATCTGCTAATACAATATCATTATCAAAAATCATAAGAGAAGTTGGTTCTTTTGCTTTTCCTTTGAATATAATTCCATCAAAACCAACAAATTTCATATATGCTCCGAATTTTCCTCCGGAATTAGCTTCTCCCCAGATATTTGTAAGTGGAGATTTTGCACAAACAACATGCCTTCCACAATTTGGTGTTTTTGTTCCAGAGAGTGGACCAGTAAAAAATCCTAAGGGATTTTCTGGAGATAATGGGTCTAGTTCTTTTGTTAAGTGATCATAAAATAACCTTGCTGCTAGCCCACTTCCACCAACAAAACTCTGATAGATTTCAGGATAGGGTTTCATGACGGATGTTTTTTCGGTTGTTAAATCTATTTCTAGTATTTTTCCAGTATTTCCGTAAATTGTCAAAATATATCCCACTTTTTGATTTCTAACAAATAGTTGTAGTTTTCCTTAAAGATAAATCTTCTTTGTAAGGAAGATGGACACTCGAAATTACGGAAAAAACTGTTTACGTGAAAAATGTCCAATAAAACAACACTAAAAAAGCTTAAGTCTTAAATCTAATCAAAGAAAAAAATACTAATTCGTTTAATTTGAAAGGAGATTAAGAATTTGTCTGAAATACTTAATGAATTACAGCTTTCTCCGATTGAGGAAAAGGTCTATCTTTTACTTCTTTCTGCAGGTCAGCTTTCTGTCCATGAAATCGCTGAACAAGTAGGAGGAACTTCTGATGAAGTGGAACGAGCCATACAATCTCTTATCGGGAAAACTCTCATTTACACTAATCCCTCTATTGTGGAGAAATATAATGCAGTCTATCCATTGGTTTCATTATCTGATAAAGCCAAGAATTCTATAGAGATCATTCAAGCTTTGGGTAGTGAAATTAATAGTTATGCTCAAGAAAAATTTGAAGCTCTTGATGAAGTCGTTAGGAAACAAAAAGAAACGATTCATGATATCTCAAGTACAGCTAAAGAAGAAATTCGTGTTGCTACAGAATCTTCTTCCACAGAAATTTCAACTGAATTAGATAAACTAATTGAAGAAATAGGTCAAATTTTGAATGATGAGAAAACAGCTATTTCCTCTCTTTCACTTACTACTACGACTGATATGAGTAAGCACTATCAAGAAACCACTGAAAAAGCAGGAAACATCATTAGTTCTTCTGTTAGTGAAATTGTTAACACATTAGCTGAATCCGAAGGTAATATTACTGAAGCTTTTGAGAATTCTTCTGGAAAAGTAACAGAAGCATCTTCAGTTATGGAGAACAGCTTAATAGCTTCCCTTGATAATAACTTCAGTGAATATGATAAAACATCAAAAGAAATTCAAGGAAAAATAGATCGTGCTATGAGTGAATTTGATGCCTCTGCTAAAGATACTATGGCTTTATCTAGTGAAACTGTAACTGAAAATTATGCAAGTATTATCGAATCAGTACACAATAGAATCGGTACTCATGATAAATCCACAAATCAAATTCTTGAAGAAAGAATTCGAAATATTTCTGATTCAATACAAGATATGAATGATGACTTTGGGAAAGTTGTCCGTGAAAAACTCATTGGAATAAAAAGAGAATATGATCAAATGATAGAAACTTTCACTCGAAATACAACTCAAATGTTTATTGATGCAAATGCTCAACTCGAAGGATTAATCGCTGCAAAATCGAAAACTAATTACGACAAACTAGATAATCTCTTCAAAATAATGAAAGATAATCTAGATAAAAATGCCACCGAGACAAGAGATGATATAAAAGCGAAAGAGGTTAGATTAGGCAATGAACTAAGAACTTCAGTTGAAACAACCCAACGAAAAATGTCAGAAATCAATGACAAACTAAATTTGGAATTAGCTAATAGTTTCAATAAAATCAACACCGATTTTGAAACAACAAAGAGTACTATGGCTAGCACTGTTACTCGAGCAAAAAATGATATTAATTCCAAATATCAGGAAGCAAGAGAATCAACCGTTACCTCAATTTCTCAAGAATTCAAGGATAAGGAAACAGCCTTTACAGAAATTAGTTCTAAGATTATAGATGATATTCGAGCAATCAACAATACAAGTGAGATCGATGGTAAGAACTTCATCAAAGATACAGAAGACAGAGCAAAAGCAGCTATCGCTCGAATTGAAATGCCTGCAAAGACTCTCTTGAACAGAGGAAAACAAACTGCCATAAAATATGTGCAGGAACAAGCTTCTCTTGTTAACAAGACAATTAATGATTCCCAATCAGGTATTGAAGATACCATTATTGCTGAAACTGCAAACGTCAAGAATCAATTCAAAGGATTTGGTGACAAGTACAAAGAAAGCAATAAGAACATAGAACGATTGCTTGCAAATATGGAATTAACCTATAGAGAATTACTAACTAAGATCAAAGAAATACCACGACCTTCACTGAATACCGCCACCATTTTGGGTAGAGAACCTGTACTAAATCAAATGAAAGAAATACTCTCGAGAGTTAAATCCACAGTAACAGTTGTTTATCCAGCAGTAAGTGATATTCATATTAATGAGTTACTAAATAGTAATCCAAGAACACGAATAATTGTCATTTCTGATTTTGATCCGTTCAAGAATGCTGACGTAATAAAACAACTAATGGGACAAGAAAATATACAATTGAAGTCATTAGCAATTAGTTCAACAAGTAAACCATATTACGCCATTGGTCGAGATGCAGAAGAAGGGTTAATTGGCACAATAGATGAATCAGATCAAGTTATTGGTATAACAAGTAATTCTAGTGCTTTTGTGGAATTAATTAACGCAGATATAATTAATGCAATAATTACTCCAAAAACAAAAAGAGTAGTTTTACCTGAATCATAGTAAATCATCAAAAATAGGTTACTTGCTAGATGTAAGTAACCATTTTACTTCTTTTTTCGATTTTTATAAACTTTATAACAAGTATTAAAACAAAACATTGTTTTGATAGTATATTAGTAAAAGACAATTATATTTTGATCAAGGAAGAATGAGTGTGCTTAAACAAAAGAGATTAAATCCATTTGCTTTTCTTATCATCATCTTTGTCATAAATTCTATACTTATCTCAAGTGTAAATGCAGATTATAATGTTAAAACAGGTGATGCTTATAGATTCGAAATTCGTACTCTTAGAAATCCTTGGGGTTTTGTATATAGGCTACATGATCCTAGTTCGGATTTAGTTTTCGAAGAGGGAAAGAAATTAGTTGTTAAATTCACAGATGTACATCCATTAGATATTGACTTCACTTTTACAATTGATGGTATAACTGCAGATGGCAATCCTTTTTTTGAAAATATTTTAGTGCAAAATCGTAATTGGGATGAATTAACAGAAAAATACGAAAATCAAGGATATAATATAACTGAAACTTCAGATTTATGGATGTTAAGTCAGAATAATTCGACTGTTATTGAAGCTGAGTATAGCAAGAAAAATGGTGTAGTTAAGAGATTCTATGCTTTCAATGAGAGTCAGTTAGTTAGTATATTAAATGCAGGTGAAATTGAAATAGTCAGATTAACTGAAGATAGCATTAGTCACAATTGGGCTTATTCATTTCTAGCTGTATTGCCAATAACTGTTTTAGTTGTCTTTTTAATCAAAACAAATAGATTTCCTAAAATTAAATCAACCAAAAAAACAGCTTATAAAGGGAGTCAACCTCAACAACCAATTCCTTTTGATGAATTATCTGAGGGGCATACCATAACAACTACGACAATAATTAATGGAAAAATGGTGGAAATCCGAAAAGTTTTTGTGAAGACTCCTGATGGTATGAAATGGGAAGTTACAAATCTCGAAACTAAAGAAACTTGGTTTGTGGATAAATAAAAAAAGAAAAGGGAAAATGGCTATTATAATCGTTT
>DAOVHJ010000076.1 GCA_030671945.1 Candidatus Heimdallarchaeota archaeon | reverse complement strand
CTTCTCACAAGTAGCATTCCATCCAGTAAAGTTATCCTCGCAATCAGTTTTGTCTGTTCAATTTTACTTGTTTTTGCGATAACAAAATCTTTCATGAAATTGTTTAATGGAAAACTAGAAGGAGATTTATCAGTACGTCAATTAAACAAAAATTCAATTTCTGTAAAAATAATAGCACTAGTATGGTCTGCTTTATCTGGTTTCTTATTAATACTCGTGGGATATCCGAATCCAAAATTTGTTTCACTCTTATTTGATCAAAATATCACTTTGGGTTATGATTCACCATTATTTAGCAATTGGATTATATCAATATTGTATCTAATTTTTGGAGTAAGTGTTTTCATTACAACTATGATTTTATATCGTGATGGAAAAGCCGTCTTATTTGATAAAATTAGAAACACGAAATTTGTTAGCTTTACAAGGAAATTTTTTGCAAATGGAATGTACCTTGATAATGTATACGAAGTTTCCTTATTCCAACCTATTAATTTCTTAAGTAGATTCTTTGCTTGGACTCGAATCAAAGCACCTTTTGCTAGTATTATTTGGGCTGTGCTAGCTTTAGCATTATTGGTATCAATATTTGCAGTGTTAGGAGGAGGAATGTAATCATGGCAGGAATTTTGATTAACTTCACTATGATTTTCCTTGTTATTCTTCCATTCATCATGGCAATTATTATATTTGGCTTCAAAAAATGGCTAAAGAATTTTGCAGGTGAAATTGGAGCAGCTACAATGATTGCTGTTGTAGCATTAACTGCGGCATTAAATTATGCCTTAAAATCAAATCCTTTAACAAATATCCTATATGGAATTTATAAAACCTCACAAGGACCAGACTATGGCCCACCTCTTGGCGTTCAATTAAGAATTGATGGCTTCACAAGTTGGTTCCTTTTAATCATAAATATTGTAATAATTTTCATTTTCATATACGAATCAATAAAACAAAGAGGAAAACCAGAAGGTCCCATCCACATAAGTCTGCTTCTGTTAATAACTACCGGGATAAATGGAGTAATGATTGCTAACGACTTCTTTACTTTATTTTTGAGTTGGGTCATAATTGGAGTTGCAATCATTTCACTAATTACTTTTAGACGACGTGCAATTGATATAAAAGAAGGTGGGGTTAGATCATACATTTTAATTGGTTTAAGTATTTCATTCTTGCTTCTTGCTGTCATTTTATGCTACGGTGTCTTTGGTACCTTGAATTTTGATGTCATTAAAAACGATGATACAATATTATCTTCTTCCAGAATACAAAATCTAAGTTTAGTACTCTACACAATAATAGCTCTTGTTATAGTGGGTTTTGGATTATTTGCTAATATTTTCTTACTTAATCTGTGGATGCCTAAAGCCATAGAACATTCTCATGCTAGTACACAAGTATTCACAACTGGTATTACAAGCAGTATTGCTTTGCTTTCTATCTTCAAAGTGTTGTTTTCCTTCTTTAATCCTGAAAATTTTGTAGGAACAGCTTATCCCCAAGTATTAGCAGTCATAGGTATACTTACTGCATTAGAAGGAGCACTTCTGCTTATCTATCAAGTAACAAGAAAAGATGAAGACAAAGCTAGCTTAACGAAAATCATTATCTATTCTGCTATAGTGAATATAGGAATTGCACTCACAGGAATTTCATTAGGTGGTTTCACCGTCGAGGTTGGGAGCGAAGGCATCTTCAATTTAAGTGACATAATCGGGTACAGCGCTTTACAATTAATTAATTTGGCAATAACTATGTTTCTAACTCTTACTGCGAAAGAACGATTAGTTTCAAAGAGAGGGAGTGAAAAATTATTTGCCTTAAGAGGTTCTGCAAAAGATTTTCCATTGACTGTTTTCATGTTAATTATTGGTTTATCCTCAACCATTGGATTACTACCAACTTTTGGTGGAGTAAATATCTATATGCTTGTTTTTTCATTAATACAATTGAATTTTATTGGATATGCCATTTTCATAGTTCTAATTCTTGTGCTGTTGTTAATTGGTTATCTAATAGTATTCAAATTCCTAATATTTGACAAACCAACAAAAGAAACGAGTTTTGGTAGTGGTGGTATTAGCCAGGATCTATCGTTGCATACATTCCTTGGACTCTTAATAGCTCTTGGATTAATTGTCTTCGGCATTGTACCATCTATAATTAGTAACAATATTCTAGAAAACATTGGCTTAATGTTACCTTAGAAGAATTATTAGAACACAAAAATATGATAAGGGAATGATACCAGAATTCTTATAGAATAATTAGAAAAGCAACTATGCTATTTATTTGCTGAAAATCGTAAGTAATTATAGAGAATATTGTTGTGAAAGAAAATTGGAAATAATTGCCTCCGATGAAATGAAAGCGTATTTTCAAAGATTGGAAGACGAAGTCATAGATCTCTATAAGGTAGCTGAAAAAGCAAGAGAGAAAGGTTTGGATCCCGCTTCAGAACCAGAAATTCACTTAGCAAAAGATGTTGCTGGAAAAGTAGAGGGATTACTTGAAATAAAAGGGATAGCCGATAGAATTCGTTCTTTAACCTTACAAATGGATCGAGAAAATGTTGCTTTCAAAATTGCGCAGGAAATAGCAACTGGAAATCTTGTCGGTAATATTTCAGATGAGCAGAAAGCGGATTTGGCTATCCGAGCAGCTCTCGCTATCCTAACTGAAGGAGTCACAGCAGCTCCACTAGAAGGCATTGCAAAAGTAAAAATCAAGAGGAATGATGATAATACTAGATATTTAGCTATTTATTTTGCAGGACCAATTAGAGCAGCAGGTGGAACAGAAGCTGCACTTACGGTCTTAGTATCAGATCATGTTAGGAAAGCTTTGGGTTTGTCACGCTATAAAGCGACAAGACAAGAAATGATGCGATTTGTAGAGGAAATAGACCTCTATAATAGAGTTATGCATTTACAGAGTCCAACAACTCCCGATCAAATTGAAACCGCAGTTGAAAATCTCCCAGTAGAGGTGACCGGGGAAAGAACGAATCCAGAGGAAGTATCTGCTTTCAGAGATATTCCCCGAATAGAAACAAATTGTCTGAGAGGAGGGGCTTGCTTAGTTTTAGGTGATGGAATAATTGGCCGTGCAATGAAGATTCTAAGAACTGTTAATGCTGTTGGATTGACTGACTGGGATTGGCTAAGAGATTTAAAAGCTACAGTTGCAAAAGCACAGGATGATCAAGAAAAAGAAGAACAAAAAGCAAAAACGCAACCATCTGATGGTTATATAAAAGATGTGATTTCAGGACGACCAATATTTTCACATCCCTCGAAACCCGGTGGATTTAGAATTAGATATGGTCACTCAAGAAATACTGGTTTAGCTGGTATCGGAATTCACCCTGCAACAATGAAAGTTGTGTTGGAGTTCTTAGCACCTGGAACACATATCAGAACTGAAAGACCGGGGAAGGGAAGCGTAGTTATGCCCGTGGATTCTATAGATGGCCCTATTGTGTTACTTAAAGATGGTACAGTCTTACAATTAGAGACTTATGAGCAAGCAGAAAAACATTTCAAAAAAATTAAAGAAATACTCTTTTTGGGTGACTTGCTAGTAGGATTTGGTGAATTCTTAGAAAACAATCATCCTTTGATCCCATCAGGTTTTGTTGAAGAATGGTGGGTATTATATTTAGAATCAAGAATAAAATCTCGTTGTGATAATGACCTCGATGTTGCTGCAAAAATCGTTGGGATTACCATAGAACGTTTACGAGAGTTTTTGAACCATCCTATTGCAACAAAACCAACTCAAGAAGAAACTTTGAGTTTCTGTTATGAATTGTTACTTCCTTTACACCCGTATTATACCTATGCTTGGCATGATATCTCATTTGATGAGTTTTTTGAATTACGAGATCAAATATTGGAAAGGAGAATCACAGATAAACAAAAAATAACTCAATATTCCAAAAACCCGAAAGCAATAATACTTGACCAAGATTTTTCCGCTAAAAGATTCTTAGAAATAATTGGTTTACCTCATAGAGTGAAGGATGGTTGTGTTGTCATTGAAGAAAATAATCTTATTTTGGAACACTGCATGCAATTAGAAAATAAAGAGATAGATCCCACATCAATAGAGAGGACTGTAGAACCACCCTTCGAATATATTGTTCCTTTTGAGATTAAAATGAAAAACCCAATTTACTCTGGAGCAAGAATGGGGAGACCAGAAAAAGCAAAAGAACGAAAAATGAATCCGCCTGTGCATACTCTCTATCCTCTTGAGATGGAAGGTGGAGGAAATAATAGATTAATCTTGGAAGCAGGAAAAAAGAAGAAAATAGAAGTAACAGTTATTCAACGAGAATGCAAAACCTGTAATATAATTACTCATCTTTCAAGTTGTCCTAATTGCCAGAGAGGAACAGAAGTAATTAGAAGTTGTTACATTTGTGGTGTAGAAACTAGTGATACTTTTTGTAAAGAATGCAAACGTCCAACAGTTACATACAATACAAGACTGGTGAATATTGCACAAGAAATAACTCGAGTGAAAAAAGCTTTAGGCGGTTCGATTCCACCAAAAACAAAAGGTGTAAAGAAACTAATGAATCGTACTCGTGTTCCAGAGATTTTAGAAAAGGGATTCCTGAGAGCAAGACATGGTTTGAATGTATATAAAGATGGCACAATAAGATTTGATTCGACTGATATTCCCTTAATGCATTTTAAACCTAGAGAGATTAGTGTGACATTAGATCAATTAAACAAACTTGGTTATACAGAAGATGTTAATGGAGAACCATTGACAGATGATAATCAGATTTGCGAATTGAAGATTCAAGATGTTGTTTTAAACATAGATAACGGTGAATTCCTCGTTAGAGTTTCAAAGTATGTTGATGATATGCTGGAATCTGTTTATGGTTTACCTCGATTCTATAATATTACCCGGATTACAGAACTTATTGGACACCTAGTTATCGGTTTAGCTCCGCATACATCCTCAGGGATTACCGGAAGAGTAATTGGTTTCACAAAGGTAAAAGGTAACTTAGCTCATCCTTATTGGCATGCTGCAAAAAGAAGAAATTGCGATGGAGATGAAGATGCAGTTATTTTGATGCTTGAGGGTTTTCTTGATTTCTCCAAACATTTTCTACCAATTACAAGAGGAGGGTCCATGGATGCTCCGCTAACTTTAGGAATCATACTTAATCCCCTTGAGGTTGATGATGAATCACATGCAGTGGATTGTACTAGAAGATATCCTTTGGAATTCTATGAGCAATCCTTTAAGTTCATTGAATCGAAAAAAATCGCGCAAATTATTGATTTGATTGGTAATCGACTGGAAACACCAGAGCAATTCGAGAATTTTTACTACACACATGAAACTTCTGATATTGGTATTGGTCCTCCATCCACGGCGTATTCACGATTAGGAAAAATGAGTGAAAAATTAAATGCTCAATTAGCAGTCGCTAAGCTTATTCGAGCTGCAAATTTGGAAGATGTAGCAGAACGTGTAATAAATAAGCACTTCTTCCCTGATATGATTGGTTGTTTGCGTGCATTTGGAACTCAAACTTTCAGATGTGTGAGGTGTAATACAAAATATCGAAGGTTACCTTTAACTGGAAAATGTACAACTTGTGAAGATGGTGGGAAACTACTGCTAACAGTACATAAGAAGACTGTAACTAAGTATTTCGAAACTGCTAATGGTCTTATTAAAACATATAAACTCTCAGAATATCTAAAACAGCGATTGGAACTTTTTAATAATTCAGTAGATGAATACTTTATCAAAGAAATAGATAATCAAAGTAGCTTGATGGAGTTCTTTGGTGAGAGTACCTGATTTTTTAATATCCATACTTTCCAATTAATGGAACAAATGCTACCCCACATTGAGTCTTTGTTTTAATACTTCCATCTTCTAATTTGAATACTATTTTAAGCTCCTGGAAATAATTTCGCCCACCAACTGGAATGACCAGTCTCCCACCTGGTTTCAGCTGTTCAATAAGTGGAGGAGGAATTTCTGGAGCTGCAGCGGCAACTGTAATCTTGTCAAAAGGCGCTTTTTCAGGAAGTCCAAGTGTACCATCTGCATGAATAACAGTTACTCTATCAGAATACTTTGTTTTTTCAAGATTTTCTTTCGCAAAATTAACCAATTTTTCAATACGTTCTATTGTATAGACATGTCCCCATTTAGATTTATCAGATCCAGTAGGAGCAACTATTTCAGCGACCACAGCAGCATGATAGCCTGACCCACCACCAACTTCTAAACATATATCACCAATTTTTAGATCCAGAACCTCATTACTAACCATCATAGCTACCATATGTGGTGCAGAAATGGTTTGGTTAGAATAAATTGGAAGTGGTCGATCCATATATGCTAATCGCTTTGGATTTGGTCCAATAAATTCTTCTCTTGGTACCGCTCGAAATGCTCGGATAATTTCCTCTGTTTTAAGATACCCATTTTTTTTATAATGTGCAATTAGTTCTTCCTTGCGTTCTTTTAAGCTCTGATTTTTTGTCAAGAAAAATCCTCAATTAGTTTATGTATTAGTGAAAAATCAATATTTCGAAGAAAAAAAAGAAAATCGTGGATATTTCACTAGAAATTTTACTTTCTAGATATTTCTTTAGCGATTTTCATATCCAAAGAGTAATCACCTTTCCATTCAGGATTCTTCACTTTTTGGTACCATTCAAAGGTTTCTTTTTGACCCTTTTCAAACGGTGTTGGTTGATACCCCAAATCAATCATAGCATTTTCCTTACTTAGAATCAAATGTGAGTCATACATAAAGGGAAACATTAATTTCCAATCCTCGAACTTCAATTCTTCCTTCTTCAGAATTTCCGGATCATAATTAATTACTTCAGTCTCATTACCAATTATATCGCTAAGGATTTTCACATAATTCTTTAATGTAGTAGCCACTCCTCCAGTAGCATTATAGATTCGTCCAATAGCTTTCTTATTTTCTAATGGGGCAGCAAGTAACCATGCAACATCTTTACTATATACAAAATCGGTAAGAATATCACCATGCCCTGGCATGTAGATTGGTTTTTGGTCCATAATTCGATCATAAAAATAGAACTCTCTATACATGGGATTGTATGGTCCATAAATATAGGTCGGTCGAATGATTGTCATAGGAAAATTGTTTTCTTGGAAACTTTTTTTGAGTAAGGATTCAGCTCTTCTTTTGTCACGACTATATGGTATTGGTCCTTCTTCAGCTTCTGAACCTGTTGGTTCGTCTTCAGATACTGGATAGTACATTAATTTTTCTTCATCATATACACTTGCTGTACTAACCATAATATAATTCGCTAATTCTTTAGGTGCATTGTCTAAAATTGCTTGTATATTTTTCTCGTTAAAAACACATGTATCTATTATTGCTGAGAATTTCTTGCCTTGTAGTGCTTTTGATATCTGATCATTGTCTGTTCGATCAGCATGAATTATTTCAACATTTTTCGGATAATTGTATTTCTCAGTTTTATAGAATGATGTTATTGCTTGCTCAGATTTTCCTCGATTGAGCACAGTAACATTATGTTCTTTCTTTACAAGTAATTCAACCAAATTTTTGCCACTAAATCTACTTCCACCAATTACTAATACTTCCATTTTGATTACCTTCAGAATTAACAGATAAAGCAAAGTATTGCTGAATAAATAAAATATTTGCTACATATTCTATACATAGTTTTGTTTTTGATTTAAAATAATATTCCTTTGAGTTTCGTTGTTGTAATCCTAAGGAATTCATTTTCGATTTTAATATCAGTAATATCTTCTGTTGTGAATAGCTTCCCTAATACTTCTTTGAACGAGGTAGTTATTACTTCACAAATAAAACCTCTTAAAGGATGATTTTCCGGGACAAATTTCAGAAATGTATCGATGAGCTCTTCTATTACTTTCTCAATGGTAGCTTTATAGGATAATGCAAAAGCTATTGCTTTTTGCCAAGAATATCTTAAATTAGACATAAAGTCATTTTCGATTCTTTTCCGTTCTTCCACTGATAATTCGGAAATGTTCTGATTTATAATATTCTTAGTCATCATTAGATCCTCTTATCAGTAGAACTCTGCTAAAAAGTAGTAAAATTGAATATTTAAATCCTAGAAATTTGAACAAACAATGAAAAATACCTGTTACTTCATTTCCTACGATTCACAAGATAATTTGCCAAGGCAACTAGATGTTTCGTTGGTTTCTCCTTTAGTGGAGGATCTGCTGTTTTAAGTGATTTAATGGCATCTTGAGTTACTTGCTTAATCAGTTTATGAGCCTTATCTAAAGCACCAGTCTCTTTGAATATTTCTTGTATTTCAATCAATTCATCTTTAGTAAGATCTTCCTTCCCATGTAAATCGGCTATTCTCTTAATTTGATTATCAGTTCCATTTTTTATAGCTAAGATTCTAAGTATGGTTTGTTTGTCTTCTCTTATATCTCCACCAACAGGTTTCCCAATTTCTTTTAGATCACCAAAGATACCCAAGATATCATCTTGAATTTGAAATGCAGTACCGATTCCTTTACAATAATCAACTAAAGCTCTTATTTGGGAATCAGATCCCCTTCCTAAAATCGCTCCAATTTCCACAGATTTTCTAATTAACGCGCCAGTTTTAAGGTCAACCATTTTCTTGTAGGTTTCTTCATTACCTTCATGAAGTATTGTATCGCCAGTTTCTATTATCACACCATTTATAACTTCACGGAATGCCTGGGTGAATGCATGAAGAGCTTTGTTACTTATATCTGCTGGAAAACCGCTTTGAATAATACTTTCAATAGCAAAAGGAAAACATAAATCTCCAGCAAAGATTGACATAGCTTCACCAAAATCCTGTGCTTTTTCGAAAGTTTCATCTTTCTTCTCAGAATGAAGCTCTCTGAATTTAACATGAAATGCAGGTTTCCCTCTCCTTGTATCATCTTTATCAATAACATCATCATGTAATAAGGAACCATTATGAAGTAATTCAATGGAAAGCGAAGCTCTAACAATATTGCCTTCCTTGTGGTCCCCACCTACAGCATCAAAAGCAGTTTTAACCAAAAAGGGTCTTATCCTTTTTCCACCATCTGTGTGATACTCTTTGAATTCGTCATAGAAAATATCGCCAAATTTACCAAGATCTAGTCGTCTCATACCATTTTCATAGAATAATGCTTTAAGTTCTCTAAGAACTGCATCCATGGTCG
>DAOVHJ010000107.1 GCA_030671945.1 Candidatus Heimdallarchaeota archaeon | reverse complement strand
TCATACCAATACCATTATCGCGAATGTGAATAATGTGCTCTTTTTTGTCTTCTTCTGCAAATATTTCTACTTTAGTTGCTTTCGCATGTTTAAGTACATTCATCAGAATATTTTCGAATACTTGATTTAATTTCGTAGGATCAGAGTTCAATGTCGGTAAATCTTGAATAATAATTTTTAAATCAGGATCAGCTGTTGAAATATTTTTGGCAAGCTTTTCAAATAATTCATTCAAATTAACAAGTGATAATTCACCCAATATTTCACCTTTTTTGGCAAGAAATAGAAGATTTTCAATGAGTTTTGACAGATCTTCTATTTGATCAATCATCATTTCGGAATGCTCTGTTTCTTCCAAGTCTGCTATTGCCATAAGAATCGCCAGTCGTCCCTTTAAATCATGAGAAACAGTACTGGCGAATGATTCCAGTTCATCTTTTTGTTTTTGAAGTTCATTTTGTATTTTCAATCGCTCAGTAATATCTCTACCAGTAGCAAAGACAATATTCTGTTGTTTCATTTTAAAGAAACCAGTAGTCATTTCTATAGGAAAAATAGAACCATCTTTTCTCTTATGATAACGAATTGGTATATGTGTAGGTGGGAATTTTGTAGCGATGCTAGTTTTTTCAGGTTCAGCTGAAATATCTGTGTTTTTCATTTTAAACCATTCTTCCTTACAATATCCGTACATTTTCACTGCAGCTTCATTCACGTCAATTATATCTCCTGTTTCTTGATCATTAATAAATGCTGCATCAGGTATCGTTGAGAAAAACTTGCTGAATTTTTCTTCGCTCTCAATCAACTCCTCCTCTGCTTGCTTGTGTTCAGTGATGTCACGAGCAACGAAGTACATTAGTTCCTCCTCAATTATTGGATTAGAATGCCATTCCAACCATCTATATGACCCATCTTTGCAGCGATAGCGATTCGTGAAACTAAGGGTCTTTACCCCCTCGGTAAGTTTACCAACCTCAGCAAGGGTTGATTCGCGATCATCAGGATGAACAAACTCAAGGAACGGTGTGGAAAGAAGCACTTCCTCGGTGTAACCGAGTATTCTACTAAACGTAGGGTTTATTCGTTTGAAATAAGCATCGAACCCCGCGATACCTATGAAGTCCAGCGAAAGATCGATAGTTTGCTTAAGCTCTTGCTCCGCTTTTTTTCGTTCTTTTTCTTCTTGATCTTTTTGCAATTTTATATGAAGAAATGCTCCAATCGATTCAGCTAAAGAATTAATTAGATCTCGCTCTTCCTTGAGAAATGGTCCTTCATAGCTTTCTGGTTTTTCCTTGAGATAATAAACTTCTATCATTCCAGCTTTCTTACGGGAAAGTTTAATCTCTATGGATTGTTTCCATGTGGATTCTCTAAAGTTAGCAGTTTTAAACTCTTTTCCTTCAAAAATAATTCTAGCTGTTGTTATTTCTGGATATTGCCATGAAGGAGGTAATAGTTCAATTGCTTTAGTCAGAAATTCATCTATTGTTATATCCGGAATTATCTTAAGACTACTAATTCCATATAGACAATTTAGTTCTTTAACTCGCTCATCTAATTCAAGTGTTTTTTGTTGTATTTCTTTCTCTGCTTTTCTCCGCTCTGTGATATCCCTGAATATAAGAACCACACCAGTAATATTGCCATCCTTATCCCTAACAGGTGCACCACTGTCATCAATAGGGATTCTAGAACCGTCTTTAGCAATCAGAATCGTATGATTAGCTAAACCAGCAATTAATCCATCTTTTAGTACTTTAGTAACAGGATTCTCAACTTCATCTCCTGTTTCTTCATTCACAATGTGGAATATTTCTTTAATGTTCTTACCAACAGACTCTTCTTCTTTCCAGCCAGTCAAATCTTCAGCTACAGGATTCATAAAAATTATATTGCCTTTTGAATCCGTAGAAATAACAGCATCGCCTATGCTATCTAATGTGATTAAAATTTCATTTCTGCTTCTAACCAGCTCTTCATCTGCTTTAGTTTTTTCTTCTTTTCCCTCCATCATATAGGACCTCAGATATTTCTTAAAACAAAATGTTTCACGAAATTCATATTATATAATATTGTTTACTCTTCAAGATTGTATGGCTATATTTACCTCATTTATGCTATGTATAATAATCTTCCAATATTGTATAAATTTTATGATAAAAAGAATGTTAAAAGTGGAAAAAACAACACTGATTATGATCAGTTTAATTATTGATGGAAATTCATATTCTAAGAATAGTTGTCACTAATAATTATTATTGAATATTCTGATGGTGAGACACCTCACTGTATTGGTAAAAACTAATGATTCTAAAGTCATTAGCATTTTCAGTTATTGAACTAAACTTGCAAAGTTTTGCTACAATTATCTGAAGGTAATTAATTAACTATTTTAAGTGATTTTACAATTAATTTGTTCTTTTATTTCCGAAAAAACTCTAACTTAAATTCAAATAGATCCTTGTACCTTTGATAAATAATCAGAAAAAAATTTTGGATTTGTTTCACTTTTTTTCAGTATTTATTAGACAATATGCCAATCATACCATTGTTTAATAATTTCTATAGTAAATATCAATACACAAAATTATATAATTTAATTATACTTGGGTGTAACTTTCTTGGAAATTCTCCATTCTATTTGGGATACAGATAACTTTCATCTTTGGGCAGAGAATACTAAAATATTTGAGAGAAGCTACCAAGTAGATATTAGAAACATCAATATTCTTGAGAAAAAGCATCCATATACAGTCAACTTTAGTAGATTATTGGAATTACTAAAAATAATGTCTATAAAACAAGATGAGAATTTAGCATTTAGACCAAATTGGCTTGCTATGAATCTACCAACAGCAACCAATAATCCGGTAATTTCCATCAATAAGATCACTGATGCATTAAAGCATGAGAAAGACTTGGAGTTTAATTATTGGCAAGTTAATACCTTGAATCTTGATTTATATGATGCCTTAGATTTCTTGTTGTCCTTACCTGAAACACCTCCAAAGGGAGTTATCTTTAGTGATTCTTTGAAATTTTGGACCGAAGTTGCTAGATTTAGTTTGGAGATAATTTCAATTAATTCTTATTTTCCAGCTACAAAAGTGATCAGTCAGGATTCTGAGAACACTATTTTTACTGGAATTTGGGAAGCGATAATACCCAATAGAATTCTGCAATCGTTTAACTTGCTGGTTAAATCCATTCCTTACTATTGTTTGTCTTTTTTCAATAAGGATTTGAGTTCACAAGAAATAGTTCTTACTTTCATAAATAAAACAATTGATTCTTTTCTCAGGAGAAAGCTCTCTATTCATTTGCCTAAGCAAAAAAGTGATCAATCAGAAAGGATTAATGAATTAGTTGAGGATTGGTTCAAATCACTTTTCAATCCAACTCAGGTAGAGTTAAAATGTTCCACTAAAGATTTTGCTTATTTCAATGGTACAATCCAATCTTGGCAAAAAAACATCTTTCGAGAAATACCAGAAACATATTTTCGTACCTGCTTCAAATTATTACCTCCGGATTTTGAGGTTGGAGAAAGAAGTTGGCGCTTAGAATTCTATTTACAAAATCAAGATGATATTAGTCTAATTATTCCTGCTGAGGATGTTTGGCAAAGTAAAGCAGGAACAATCAGTTATTTGCAAGAAAAATTCGAAGACCCTCAAGAAAGGTTGCTAAAAGATCTAGCTGAAGCTTCTATAATCTTTCCGAAAATCGGTGAAAGTTTAGAGACTACTTTTCCAAGTGATGTTCAACTTGATGACAGAGAAGCTTTAGAATTTCTGGAAGTTTATTCAGTCCAATTAGAAGCAAATGATTTTGGAGTGTTTCTACCATCTTGGTGGAAGAACCCTAATAGTAGATTGGGATTACAGCTGGATTTGGATAAAGATGATTCATCAGCTAACAAATCGTATAACCTATTCACATATAATACTTTGATCGATTTTGATTGGCAATTTGTTATTGATGATATGAGGATTTCAATTGATGAGTTTGAAAAATTATCGGAATTGAAAGTTCCATTTGTTCAACTTCGAGGAAAATGGCTGAAATTAGATCAAGAAGAACTGGATGAAGCTGTGGAATTCTTCAAAGAATATTATAATAATCTTCGAATGAACGATATTCTTCAACTTGAAATGGAAAACGAGGATTTTATTGATAGACAAAAATTTGATCTAATAATAAAAGGAGATTTCAATGACAGTTTACAAAAAATCATAGAAAAAAGTCGAGTTGAAATCCTTGATGCTCCAGAGAATTTTGTAGGAACATTACGTCCATATCAAGAAAAAGGCTATTCCTGGTTGCTTTATTTGAAACAATATGGTTTTGGAGCATGCCTTGCTGATGACATGGGTTTAGGAAAAACAATCCAAGTGATTGCTTATCTTCTACACGAAAGAAATGAAAATCCCACCGCTGAACCTGCACTGATTATTTGTCCAACTTCTATTCTTGGTAATTGGCTTAGGGAAATACAACGTTTTGCTCCCTCACTTAATACTATGATTCATCATGGGTCAAAACGCATCCTAGATGAACGATTCATCGAAAATACATCTAATTATGATTTGATAATAACTACATACAATCTTGCTCAAAGAGATTTTGAAGTTCTCTCTCAATTCAATTGGTCAACGATAATTATTGATGAAGCTCAAAATATTAAGAATCCCTCAACAAAACAATCTAGAAAAATAAAGAAACTAAATAGTGATTATCGAATTGCGTTAACTGGTACTCCAATTGAAAATCGCCTTGAAGAATTGTGGTCTATTCTCGAATTTCTAAATCCAGGATATCTAGGTTCCTTAAAGAAATTCAAAGAAACATATGTTAGTTCTAGTGAAAATAAGCAAAATTCTCTTAGGTTGAAACAATTAGCTAGATTAGTCCAACCCTTCATTCTCAGAAGACTAAAGACTGATCCTACCATCATCAAAGACCTTCCAGAGAAGAACGAGTTCAAAGTGTATTGTTCAATGACAGAAGAACAATGTGTTTTGTATGAAGCAGTTGTTAAGGATTTAATTAAACGACTTTCTGATTCACAAGGTATATCTAGGAAGGGTTTGATTCTCGCTGCATTAACTAAGTTAAAACAGATTTGTAATCATCCCGTACAATTTATGCATGAATCATCCATTGATTTACAGGGTCGTTCAGGAAAATTAGATAGATTAATTGAAATGTTATCCGAAGTGATTGCAAATAACGAGAAAGCATTGATTTTTACTCAATATGCTGAATTAGGACAATTATTGAGGGATTATCTACAAGAAGTATTGGATAAAGATGTGTTACTTCTTTTCGGTGGAACACCTCAAAGAGAACGAGAAGAGTTAATCAAAAGATTTCAAAGTACAGATGAAGGATCTCCAAAAATTTTCATACTCTCAATAAAAGCAGGTGGAGTAGGGCTTAATCTTACAGCAGCAAATCATGTTTTCCATTTTGATCGCTGGTGGAATCCCTCTGTAGAAAATCAAGCTACTGATAGAGCTTACAGAATTGGTCAGAAAAAGAACGTCTTTGTTCATAAATTCATTAGCGTAGGAACCCTTGAGGAAAATATCGACCAGTTAATAGAACAAAAGAAAGAGCTAGCAGATAGTGTAATTGGCACTGGTGAATCTTGGTTAACCGAAATGTCAACTGAGCAAATAAGAGAGATTCTTAGCTTACGTAAACTGACTATGGGAGGGAACTGATTTAATGACTTCATTGGACCCTAGATTAAAGCATTTTCAAACCAAGTTAAGAAAAGTGCGGGATGGCGTTAGACCGAAAAATCCCGATGGAAAATTTGGTAATCAATGGTGGTCCAAAAAATGGTTAGAAGCTCTTGAATTTTTTGAATACGATAAAAGAATCATTCAAGGTCGTTTTTATGCTCGAGAGGGTCAAATAAGAAGTTTAGAAATTGAAAAGGGTTGTATACGAGCGAAAGTTCAAGGAACCAAAATAAAGCCTTATTCTGTAACAATTAAACTTCAAATTTTAACTGATCATGCTTGGCAAAATATACTCGAGCAAATGGCTGGGAATGCTTCACTTTTTTCTAAATTACTGATTGATAAATTTCCGGAAGACCTTTCTAAGATTTTTATGAGGTTCAATTATCCATTATTTCCAAGTAACGACGATGATCTCTTAACTTCGTGTACTTGTTCTGATTGGGCAAATCCCTGTAAGCATACAGCTGCTGTTTACTACATTCTTTCAGATATAATAGAATATGATTCATTCACATTACTATTAATTCGTGGGAAATCTAGGATTGAAATAAGAGAGATAATGCGACAATATCAACGAATTACAACAAAACAAGAACATAAACCACTGAAGAAAACGAATGTAGTGCAAAGAAGCAACAAGCTAATTGAAAGGAAAATAGATGTATCTTCTTTCTGGGAAATAAATCAAAAAGTAAAGTTAACTGATATAATAAAAATAACTAAACTTGAAAGAGAAATTAGTGATAAAGAAAACAATAAAGTATCTTTTTCTGATCCAAAATTTGCTGAATTGTTAGATTTGAGTTACAAAAAAGCGAGTGAAATAGTTAAAAGTAAACTTACCAAATTATCATATGAGAATGATTAATTCACTCGGTTGGTTGCTTAAATGAAATTTGGTATTAATTCTGAGATAGGGAAATTACAGACGGTATTAATGCATAGACCTGGTGATGAGATTAAAAAAATTACAGGTAGAACTCTTGACTACTACAAGTTTAGAACCATACCTGATTTACCACGTTTGCAAGAGGAATTTGATGATTTTATAACAATTCTTCATAATAATGGTGTTCACGTAATACTTCTTACAGACTTAATTGCTGAAGTTAAATATCCAAACATGTTGTTTACTCGGGATATAGTTTCTGTTTGTAATCAAGGATTAATTGTAATGAATATGGCAGTTGAAGGAAGAGCATTTGAACCAATAATTGCAGAAGAAGCTCTTAAGAGACACATACCAGTTTTTATGAAAATAGCTGATCCGGGCAAACTAGAAGGAGGAGATGTTCTCTATTTCGATAAAAGCATTCTCGCGGTTGGCTATGGTCCAAGATCTAACCACATGGGTATACAACAAATAATACAAGGATTTCAAGACAAAGCAATAGAAGAAATCGTTAGCATACCATTGGCAGATTATCGGGTACATTTAGATGGGGCATTTATGATTGTAAATCATGATTTGTGTGTCATTCATGAACCTTCTGTGAGTGTTAAAGAAATTTCGATTATAAGAAAGGATGGTGTTCGACGAACATTTTTCCTAAATTATCTAAGAGAGAAAGGATATGAGTGCATTACAATCTCTCGAGAAGAAGCAACAGCATTTGGACCAAATATCTTAACAATTGAACCTGGTAAAGTAATTTCTTATGAATGGAACGGAAGAATTATTCGAGAACTAGAGCAAAGAGGTGTAGAAGTAATTCCGATTAAAGGAACTGAGCTAGTTAAAGGTGGAGGAGGTCCTCATTGCATGACTTGTCCGATACTTAGAGACTAATATTCCGAATTTTTAATTTCTACACTATTTTCCATGATATCTTTCTTATCTTCCAATTTTTCAGTTTCTTTTGTGCTAGCAATTGAGAGAAGCAGAATTCCACCTGTAATTAATACTAACACAAAAGATTTAGCAATAATTATCCCAATGCTATATGAAGACCATTCAGAGAAAATAACTAGACCACCAATTACAGGTACAACTAAACTTGCCATGGAGAATAAAGGAGAAACAATAACAGCTCTGCTTTTTTGGTATCCAAACTGTAGAAATATTGTTGATGCAATATTAAAGAATAGAAGTAGTGCAAGATAGATCCACCAAATCCAATTTTTTAGAGCATCTACAAAAGTTATCCAAAAATTACTCGAATCAAATCCGCCTGTTA
>DAOVHJ010000074.1 GCA_030671945.1 Candidatus Heimdallarchaeota archaeon | reverse complement strand
GGTAAACCAAATGGTTTGTCTCGAGACACAAAAATCATAGCTATTCCTAAGAAGAAGATATTGATTATAACCGTTGCAAGTATCAAAACAATGGCAGTCGTTGCCATATTATCAGCAGCTACGGTGTCACCATTTATTCTATATCTATTTGATTTGATTAATAAAATCATAACTACTATTAGTTCAGCTAATGCAGCACCTATTGCTTGTAAAAGTCCTTCTAAGTAGGGGTTCCAGTTCAGTTTATCACTCATACCCTTAACACCGAGTATGATAATCTCAGAAGCTCCAAAAACAAGGAATAATCCTGCAGCAAAACCAATTAACATTTTCAGAATGAGATAGCTACCTTCAGGCAAAATTCTTTCTAGAACGATAAAAGCAATACCAAATAAAAGTCCTATAACTGTTGATATTATTGTTGTTTTGTGGATATTTGTGAATATGGTTTCAATTGCTTCATCTGCTTCAATAATTTCTAAAATTTCTGGACTGTCATCTTCTTCAGTAATAACAGGGGGTAAATCCCAATCTTCCAGTTCTTCATAACCTTCAATTTCTTCAGTCGTTTTAAGCGGGGGTTTACTCATTTGTTTCCGATTACCTCTGTAGGGAACAAAAAATGTTCAAGACCAAATATTTGTGAGTTTATCTTGTAATCGTTCCTTTTAAATTATTTGCTTTCACCTATTACATTAGATGAAAATTAAAAGAAAGAGCTTATAGCCCTTTCAACAATCCAAAGTATTTTGTGAATTTCAAGAGATATTTTACTCCTTTGATTTTGAGCTTTCCCATGAGAATTGCTTTTACTGGTTTGGTTTTTCCTAGAACAAGACCAAAGAAACCAGGTTTCGTTGTAATAATTGCTCCATGACATTCTTTCTTTTCTTTTCGAATGTTTTCTTTGGTATTCTTTATTGGGTGAAAAGTGAGTTTCCCATTTTTTATTACTACTTTTACTGCAGTGGCATCATCATTTGCAACTAATAGTAATGAGTAATCATCTAGTTTATGTTTCTCTGCAAATTCTTTGTTCTTGTTTAGTTGTTTCAGTAAAGTATAGATTATGCCTGAAAATCCTTTGTATGGTTTAACTTCCTCATAAAGAGGGAGAACCATTTCTATGGCTTTTCTGAAGCGAGCAAGAATTTCATCAATTACAGCTTCATCCATTATAGTGGAAAGCATGAAACCAGTAACCCCTCGAGTTATTACATACAAACCTTGAATATATAATGCAATTTGTAGATACTCTGAGAACTCTAAGAATGGAATGGTGTTGAAAACTACTTCTTGTTTATTCATTGGAACACCATCAGGAAATTGGATAAAGGCTATAGATTGAATGCCACCAACATTGCATTTTATGTCCAATTCATCCATAATCTTTCTCAAACCATCTCGCAGTTTCTTCCCCAAAACATCCAGTTTCTTAACAGCTGCCTTATCATATAATTCTAGAGCAGTAATACCACCAACCATAGACATAGCATTTCCACTAAAAGTTCCTGAATGCATGGTATAACCTTTTTTCAGAGGACTGAATTGTTCCATTATCTCTTTTCTTCCACCAAAAGCTCCGATTGGTAATCCTCCTCCAATGGTTTTTCCCAATGCTGTTAGATCCGGTTTTATTCCAACGATTTCTTGTATACCACCATAGGCTACCCGGAAAGTGATGACTTCATCAAAAATTAATAAAATATTATACTTCGTACATAATTCTCGTAAACCTTTCATATATTCCAAAGTAGCTTCAGCTGCACCGCCGTATCCCATGACTGGTTCTAGGATGAAGGCAGCAATGTCTTTATGATGTTTTTTCATGATTTTCTCTACAGCTGCTAAATCATTGAATGGAACTACAAACACGTCTCTTAGTAAGGTCTCGGAAATTCCTCTTTCAGGAAATGCTTTGGGCATTCCTTCTGCAGTTAAATCAGGATCCATATTTATCATTACATAATCGTGTGATCCATGATACCCACCTTCAGCTTTAATTAACCCTCTTTTTCCAGTAAACGCTCTTGCTGCTCGTATTGTAAACATTGTTGCTTCTGTTCCGGAATTGCAGAATCGTATTGATTCAATTGATGGAACTCGTTCACAGAGAATTTCAGCAAGTTGTAATTGACATTCCAATGGTGCTGATTGTGAGGTCCCCATTTTTGCTTGTTTAGCTAAAGCTTCAGCAATCTTGGGATGGGCATGACCATGGAGTAAAACTGTCATATTATTCTGAACATCGAGATATTGATTGCCATCAACATCGTACAAGTAGTATCCTTCTCCTCTATCTACGAAGAAGGGATAAGGAGGATAATATTGAATATTTCTAGTCCCGCCACCAGGCAAGTACTTTAATGATTTTTCAAAAAGTACCTTCGATTTCGGGGTTCTTGCTTCAAACTGTTTTTTAATATCATTTTTCACTTTCTCAGAATTCCTAGATGCCATTTAAATCAACTCTATTGATTATCTCAAATAACTTGTTTACAAAATACTTAGTCTTATTAAAAACTTTCATTTAATAAAAAGAAAAAAAAGGAGAAAAGAGGAAATCTTCCTCAATATTAGTGTTAAACTAGCTAATTATTCCACCAACAACGCCAAGAGCCAATAGACTCGTCAGTGATGCTAGGAGTATAAGCATTCCTTCTACACGATCAAAGTGATTATCATCAATAATCGTCAGGTGCAACGCAAGTGAGATCACAAATATTCCCGTAAAGACTAACGTCGTATCTAACGCAACAGGGATATCGACATTTATGATCGATGCAAAGAGGAACGGAAATCCAAAAAGCAAGAAGAACGTTTGATTTATAGATGAAACTTGGTGGACAAGACCAATTTCAACATCTTCTTTCTCAGGATCAAGAATTGCTCTCATAGTTATCGTAGCTTCTGGGGTTGATGAAACAAAACCTACAATAACACTATAGACTAGAATTGGCAAGCTAATGATTTCTAAACCACTTTCTATTGAACCAGAAATCATTGTACCTCCAGAAACTATACCAGCTATTCCTACTGCAAAAACAATTACCAGAATATACCACGGAAATCTTCTGAGCGCAACAAATTGTTCTCCTTCTTCATCCTCATGATTTTTACCGAATATATTTTTGATGAAATTTTTCAGTTTGTTTTCTTGAGGAACGCCATCTTCTTTTTCATGTTCATGATCATTTTCCTCTGGAAAATATTCTGTTATCAGTGTTTGTGGACCAATTTTGCCTGTGCTTTTTGTTTTTGCATCTCCTATCATGAAAACTATGAATAGAATATAGAAAGACAATAAAGCTACTCCAATTACTCCTTCAAATGCTCTATCGAATTGAGCAATATCTAGTGAATTATGTGTGAATCCATACGCCATAAGTATTAATGAGAATATGGCCATTGCTAGGACAAGATTTGATTCTGTGTTAGTTAGCGCTTGAGGTAGTTTGAATGGTTTCTTCCTTGTCAAAACTAACATTGTAACTCCAAGTATTAGTGTGTTGATCAGCACTGTTGTAAGGACAAGAGTAATACTTGTGAGAGTTAGATCATTAGCCAAAGCAATATTTTCTGCTAATCCAGTTGCACTTAGTTTTTTCGCTCGAGTAAGAAGAATTGTTACTACAACTACATCACTTATATCCGCACCAATAGCTGCTATGATTCCCATAAAATACTGGGACCAATTCAGTTTCTGGCCAATACCCTTTACTCCGAAAATAATTAATTCAGAACAACCAAAGACAAAAGCTAAACCACCTGCGAAACCAACAATTATGGTTCCAATTGGATGACCATCTAGCAATTTAGTAAATGTGATTATGAGTAAAATTACCCCTACAATTATAGAAGGAATTGTTAAAGGATTTATTTTTTCAAATAACTCACCAACAGCTTCGTCTGCTTCTAGCTGATCTAGCTCAATTTCAGGTACATCATTGTTTTCTTGAATTTTATTACTAGAAGAATCAGAATTCTGATCGGAATCATCAAACTTAGTTAAATCTTCCTCAACTAACTCAGAATTAATTAATTTATTTACCAACTTATGTTTATACCTCTATATAATACAACATTTGTATGTGTTCAAGTACATCTGGAATGTTCTAGCTCATAAACATATGGTATATAATCATTAATTTTTGGAGCATCATTTTCTTAGAAAATAAAAGCTAGAAAATATTTAAGGATAAAACAAATAATCTACAATAAACAAAAAAACTAAGATGATTAAAATGGCTACAGTAGATTTGAGTAATTTTGTACCATATGAATTGCTTGTCGATTCAAAGACGAGTAAAATAGTAAAAGCAGGAGATATTGAACCTACTTTCTCGACTCGAAAACTCTTGGATATGAAAGACGTAATTTATGATCAGGAATGGTTAGTTTCACTCAAGGAAAATTTCGACCTTTATCATATGTATCGCGATTTGACTCGAGTAGAGGATAAAGAACTTTTTCAAAAACATAATATCAGATTTGATGTTACTATTATACCACCAAAATTCCTTGGAAAAGAATTCGTAAAAACAGCGGGACATTTCCATCCAGATGCAAAAGAAGGATATAGTTATCCTGAAGTTTACGAAGTAATGCATGGGAAGGGATTGTATTTACTCCAAAAACCAAAAAAGGAATTATCTAGGAAAGAAAAAAAAGCAAAAGTACTCAATCCTATCGAAATTATCGTGATTTCTGCGAAAGCTGGCGATCAAGTGATGATTCCTCCTGGTTATGGTCATATCACAATTAATCCATCAGAAGATACAACATTAATTATGAATAATCTTGTGAGTTCAAGCTTTAACTCTATCTATGAACCTATCAAGAAGCAGAGAGGAGCAATTTATCTTTATCATGCCAATAAAACCTGGATACGAAATCCTTTTTACAAAGATGATAAGATTCTAGTTAAAGAAGCAATACCTCAGAAGATTGCAGACAAGCCATTCTACGAAGCATTCCTTGAAAACCCAGAGCAATGGAAATTCCTTAATGAACCTTGGATAAAAGAGAAATGGATATGATTGATTCATTAGGATATGGATTTATTGTCAAGTGAAAAAAAAGAACTGATCCTTGAAGTTAAGGATCTTCATACATATTTTTATGACAAAGATGATATTATTTGGAAAATACTTGATGGTGTCAATTTAAAAATCTTTAAGGGAGAAACACTTGGTATATTAGGACCTTCAGGATCTGGAAAATCAGTTTTAACAAGATCTATTTTAAGATTAGTGAAATTTCCTGGTAAAATAGAAAAGGGTCAGGTTCTCTTCAAAGGAAAAGATCTTCTTACAATTGATGAAGAGATTTTCAATAAAATCAGAGGAAAAGAAATTTCTTTGGTTTTACAAAACGCTCCCAGTTCAATTGATCCAACTCGAGATATGACTTTCGCTACTAGTCAACCATATAGAGAACACTCAGATGAAGAGCTTGTTCGTTCAGAAATTAAGTTGTTAGTGGTTAGTCAATTAGGCAAAGTAGCACTGCCTGAACCCACAAAAACATCTGACAAATACGCTCATGAATTAAGTGGAGGGGAAAGTCAAAGAGTTAAAATTGCATCTGCAGTAATTAACAATCCAACCTTATTAATTGCAGATGAACCTGTAGCAAATCTAGATGCCACCATAGCAAGACAAATTCTTAATTTACTACAAGAAATGAAGGAAAAATTCAAGCTCACAATGATTCTAATTGCTCATAATTTAGGTATACTTGCGGAATTATCTGATAAAATTGCTATTCTTTATGCTGGGAAAATCCTTGAATATTCTGATGTTGATACCATCTTCTACCATCCGAAACATCCTTTCACTCAAGGGCTTTTTTATGCTACACCAAGTATAGCTCCTCGAGGGAGATTAAAACCAATCCCAGGAAAAGAACCAGATCCAAGAAGCTTACCAACTGGATGCCGATTTCATCCAAGATGCGAGTATGCTATAGAGAAATGCAAGAGTGAGTTACCGGAATTAGAGGAATATAAGGAAGGACATTTTGTTGCATGCTGGAGAGTAAAAGAAATTCCTGCATACGAAAAAGAATAGAAAAGCTGATTCTCAAAATCATTAATCAGAAGTGGAACAAGACAGGGAGAAAGTCCCTGTCCGTTTAACGAGTGGGTGCCTTATAAAATAAGTTTCACAAGGAGGATAATTGTAGTTTTCAGGCAATCACTCAAGATGTTATTGAGGGAGGTTTTATTTGAGATTTGGACTAATACTGGAGGGATGTGGAAGGATTTTAAATGACATTCCTTTCGGAATGTCACTGCAGATTTAAAGTCACCCTATTTCTAGGGGAAATTTACAATATTACTTCTGTTAACAATATTAAAAGGCGTTCTGGAAAATTTTTCCAATTCTTCTAGTAAAATTACCCGTATAAACTAAGAAAGAAATGTGAAAAATTATAAAAAATTAAGAAAAAATAGAATTTCCAAAAGAAAGGAGAATCCTATTTCGGTTCATATTTTTCTTGTGTTTCAGTTTCTTGGGCTTTCATAGTTGCTGCTTTCGTTCCAACTAGAGTTAAGTTCCAAATTAGTATTAATATGATTGCTAGTAAAAATATTCCGGAAATTACTAGTGCGAACATAAACTGAGTACCCGTCGTTTCAAACAAATCTTGATGCCTTGTTTGCCGTGCCATAGCATTCCATATGACTGGATAATAAATTGCTGGCATCAACAGTGAAACTCCACTACAGGTTATACTTAATTTTTGTATAAATTTGAATGCTAAGAAATGTATTCCCAGGATTATTATTGCTGCAGCAATGAATATTAGAATAGTTACAGCCGGTGAAAAGAATGTATCTTGATTTTCACCATAAAGCGGTTCCATGAGTAATGTTGTGGTATCATTGTATTCATGTCCCGCATGAATGGGCCAATCATGAATAGCAGGCCATATCAAGAAGTAATGATTTAAGGAATTAACAACAGTTAAGGCTGAAGCAGAACCTAATAAGATTAGCAGTCGCAAAAAGTTCAATTTCTTACGATCTTCTCTGACTATTGAACTAAAGACCATCTCAGCAAAGAATACAATCGCCAGTTCTATCGGGAAATTAAATACCATCATAGTAAAAATAGTATTGAATTTTGGAAGATTTGTCTGATTACCAAGTGGAGGATCAATTTCTTGATCGACATTTGGAATAATCTCAGTTTCACCAGGTGGACCTTCATTGTACATAGGTGTTAGTATATCAACACCTTGATTAGCTATTAAATCATAAGTCCCAATATTGTATAGCAAAATCGCTGCTGAAACGATAAGAATAAATGCGGTTTTTTTAAGTCCCTGCATACGCACCATTTTGTTCCTTCCTTTATTATTCAAAAGATTACTATTTCATTATTATATAGAGTTTACGATTACAATGTTCTTTTTAACAATTTCTAAGATTCAACTAATTTTATCTGTTTTCTAATTATAACATTTCCTCATGTAAAAGAGAAAGGAATTGTTGCACAATTTCTGCAGTAGCTCCCCAAATAATCTTATTATGGAAATCGAAAAACCATACGTTATGGTTAGTTTTCTCAGTTTTAAATTCCTTTTGAACCCATTTTTTTTCATCAAGTAGTTCCTCTAAAGGCACTTCTAAGATTTCCTCGACTTCTTTTTCGCATAGGGTTAACTCAAATGGATAAGGTATAAAGCATAGAAAAACTGACAGCAGAAAATTAGACGTATGAGTTCTAATCTGATCTAATTCGCCCCAAACCTCTAGTGAAGAGGAAGAAAGACCGATTTCTTCATTCATTTCCCGTAAAGCAGTAGCAAGTAAAGATTCATCAGTGTCTTCTTTTTTTCCACCTGGAAATGAAATTTGTCCCTTATGAGTCGGAAGATCTTTGGTGCGTTTGGTAAAAAGCACATAGATGCGATTATCTTTTTTAAAGATAGGAATAACAACTGCACCCCTCGTACAACCATCGTCCGGCAAATAGATTGGTTTATGTGAACTGATCTTTGTTTTAATGAATTCGAGGTTAATCATTATGAGTTCTACAATTATATTGTGCTATGTTTTAAAAATCTTTCAAATCGATTGTGAAATTCTTTTGCACTAAATAAGAAATTAATAAATCAATACACACTAATTTTTATCTACAAATACTAATTTGAGGTAAGAGCTAGTGAGTAATCTAAAAGAAAAATTCAACGAAAAACTGCAAGCAGGAGTAAAAGCCATATACGATGCTAAATACACAGATGCAATTGAACATCTTACAGAAGCAACAGAACTAGATCCCTCCTCGATAAATGCCTGGTATAACCTTGGAAAAGCTTTTTCATCACTGAATAATTGCGAACAGGCAATTCATTGCTATACAAAAATTGTCGAGTTAGAGGAAACAGCAACAAATTACTATAATTTAGCTTGTGAATATTATAGTTGTCAAGAATATGAAGAAGCTATAAAAGCATATGAAAGAACGATTACATCTGATAAGAATTACAGTTTAGCTTTTGATGGATTAGGCAGCTCTTATGGTTTTTTGGAAGATTTTGACAAGGCAATTGAATACTACAAAAAAGCACACAACCTTGAGAAAGAAAATGCGAATTATCTTAGCCACTTAGGATGGGCGTTAGCATGTAATGGAGAATATGAGATTGCTATTATGTACCTTCTGAAATGCCTTAAAATGGATTCTGAATTAACAGAAGCTCTGTTCAATCTGGGATTTTCTTATTACTATATTAAAGAATATGAAAAGGCAATTTATGAATATCAGAAAGCAATAAAGTTTGGATCGGAATCTGCAGACCTTTTTGTTAATATTGCTTATGCTTATGAGGAATTGAAAGAAAAGGAAATGGCTTGTGAGTTTTTAAAGAAAGCAGTTGACATGGATCCAACTAATATAGACAACTTGTTTTTGTTAGGAGCTAGCTTACAAGATTTAGGAAAGACAGAAGAAGCTATAACAGTTATCAGAAAAATAGTGGATGAGAAGCCTTCAAACCTAGATGCTTGGAGAGAATTAGGAATTTGCTACGAAATGATACAAGAATTTGAAGAAGCAAGCAAGTGCTTTAAACATGTTATTGAAATCCAAAACAAAACAGTAAGAAGACAACCTACCTTGAAAAAGCCAAAACTAAGTGATACATAAAGAACGAAGCTCAGAAGCAGAAATTAATCTCGAAATGCTTGAACTTGCTGCATAAGAGCAACGACTTTCTTACTATCCACTGGTTGCGAAATCTTATTTTTATGTTTTAGAGAAGTTCCAATAATTACTCCGTCAATAAACGGTAGTATTTCTTGTATATTGTCAATGGTAACACCACTTCCAATTAAAATAGGTTGAATT
>DAOVHJ010000154.1 GCA_030671945.1 Candidatus Heimdallarchaeota archaeon | reverse complement strand
GAAATGAATGCAACTGTAACACACGGATTCCTAATCGAAAACGGCGAACTTACTCAACCAGTAAACAATGTAATTGTTGCTGGTAACTTCTTCGAAATTCTCAAAGATAAAATTGATACTATTGGTAGCGATGTTGCAAACAATGATCATACGTATAGTCCGGCAATAAAAATTTCAGAAATGACCATTGCTGGAAAATAGTTGATCATCTTAGTCCCTTTTGGGACTTTTTTCTCTATTTTTTTAATATTTACTAGTTTTACAAAAAGATAAAAACAAGTTATATATTATCTGATTCTGGGTGTATAGATTGACAAGTAAGTATGAACCATCAATTACTGATTTTATAACTCTAGGTTTTTCTATTACTGCTAAAATTTCTCCAGATGGTGATAAGGTTGCTTTTATCACAGTGAAACCTGATTGGAATAAGAATCAATATGAAAGATTATGCTTTGTCCATGTAATAAAAGAGGATAAGACTTACCAATTAACTAGGTCAGGTTCTGTAAGTCAGATGGATTGGATAAATAATGATTCTTTAGCAATCTTGAAACATAGTATAAATGATAAAGAAAGCGGAAATCAAATTTATGTTTTTGATAGTTTAATTGGTGAACCTTGGAAAGTTACTAGTCACAAAAAAGGCATTCAAAATTTCAAGATATTTGCTCAAGGATTGTTATACTTAGCAAAAGATCCTGAAAGGCAAGATAAGAAGAAACGAAAAGACAAATTCGGTTCTTATGTTTATTTTGAACATGAGAAAAGTGCAAGTGCTTTATATTATGTTGATTTAGAAAAAATGTTAGCTTATCAGAAGGAAAAGAAGAATAAAACCGAAGATGAAACAAAAGACCTTGTTAAACCAATTATAGAAATCAGTAAATTGCTGGATGACCCACTCTCAATAATGAGTTACATCCCATCCAAACAAAATGATTCCATTTATTTGAATTGTAAGATACGCGATGATTTAGTTTATTTTACTGAGACAAGTAATTATCGTATAAAAATAGATCCAGAAAAAGCAATGGAGAGTTATCTTACCAAAGAAAAGGAAAAGAAAAACAAGAAAAAGGAAGACAAAGAAGAAAAAGAAGAGAAGAAAGAAAAGGAAGATTTATCATATCTAGGCTTAATCCAAAAGATTGCGTTTCCAAAAGAAACTTTCATTACAGATGTCTCTCCCAATGGAGGTAAATTGCTTCTCTACATGAAAGAAAGAGATATGATGTTTTATACACAGGGAGATTATTGGATTCTTGACTTAAAGAAATGGAACGATCTTTTAGATTCTGAGGAGATAGCTGAAAAATTCAAGAAAATTACCGGAAAATTAGATCATAGTCTCTTTGGTGGAAAATGGGTGAAAGATGGCATAGTTTTGTCTTATGCTGATGGCACAAAAGCAAAAATTGCTATTGTAACTGAAACTGGAAAAATAACTGAATTAAATTTAGAGGGATATATTCATAGAATATATAGCGTATTTGATGTTAATCAAAGTGGTTATCTTTGTTTCTTTGGGAATACAGCTAAGAAATTAACAGAGTTATTCGTAACTAGAAAATCAATTAAAGAGAGTAATTTAGAACTCAAACAAATAACGAATTATAATGATGAAGTAGAAACATGGGATTTTGGAACTGTTGAGACAATCAAATGGAAAAGCAAAGACGGAACAGAAATTGAAGGAGTTCTTCGAAAACCATCTGATTTCGATCCACAAAAGAAGTATCCACTAGCGTTTATAATTCACGGTGGACCGCAATCATTTGATCCTGAAAGTCTTTTAGAGTATGGTGAAATTCTATACTATCCTTCTGTACAATTTGTTAACAAAGGAATCCTAACTTTGAAAGTAAATTATAGGGGATCAATTGGAAAAGGTCAAACTTTTCTGGAATTGAATAAAGATAACCTAGGTGTTGGGGATCTTTGGGATATTGAAAGTGCTATTGATTATCTGGATAAAAAAGGTATAATTAACACTGATAAAGTAGGATGCATGGGTTGGAGCCAAGGGGGATATATTTCAGCCTTTGTTGGTATTCATTCCAAACGTTTTACAGCTGTCTCTGTAGGTGCAGGTATTGCTGATTGGTACACTTATCATATAAGCAACGACATTCCGATGTTCACTACCCATTATTTATCTGGATCTCCTTTCCGTGATAGAGAATTGTATGAGAAAACAGCTCCAATTAGCAAAATCAAAGAAGCCCAAACACCCACACTAATTCAACATGGTGAAGTTGATCTTAGAGTTCCTGTAGCTAATGCTAAAGAGCTTTACCGTGGACTAAAAGAAATGAATATTCATGTTGAATTATTTATTTTTCCAGGCATGGGTCATCCAATTACTAAACCTCGAGAGAATCGAGCTATTATGCATCAGAATTTGAATTGGTTTAGTCACTATCTTATTGGTGAAGAGTTAGATTTATTGGATGAGAAATCAGAGGAAGAAGAAGAAAACTAATTTCTTCTTTTCATTTCTTAAAAGCTAAATAACCACTTCAGACCATCATTAAAACTAGGTTCAACAACACTTCTATGATGTTTGTTTTCATATAATTGAAAATCAAAATGCATGCCGGTATAATTTCTCTCTAATAATCGTGTTTTCAATCGTTCATAACTTTCTACCAAGATAGATAATTCATCTCCCCCAACACTAATTCGTATGTTGATTGCCAAGGAACCATTTGTTTTCTCGAAGAGAGTATATTCTTGATTCAATAAGTATTCATTATAGTAAAAGGTTGTAGGACTTACAATTAAGAAATTTTTAAACAATGAGATATTATTTAGTTCAGATTCAAATAGTGAGAAAAGCGAGAAATATGATCCGTACGAGTGGCCAATGATTGTTCGACCATAAGTAATATTTGTTTTAAAATTAGCCTCTACTTTTGGTATCAATTCATCCTTAATAAAAGAATAAAATTTCATTCCTCCTCCTGAATTCATCACAAACCAAGTATCTGCAGGATAAAGATAATCTCTTTCTCGATAATTCTTAGTGGGATAACCAATCGCAACTAAAATTGCTTCAGGCATATCTCCAGCATCAGCATATCTAGAAATAATACCTTTTACTCCACCATCACTTATTCTCCAATGTGATCCATCAAAATACCAATCTCCATCTAGCAAATAAATAACTGGATATCTTTTCGAGTCGCTCGGATTGTAATTACTTGGTAGTGCGACATAAATTTGGTAGTTATCATCGACATTATGAGAATAAAACAAACCGGGAACATTTTGTTCTTTGTTAGGATTACTTCTGAGAACAACTTGCATAAAAGTAAATGAGCTTGTAAGTATGAAAACAGCCCCAACAAGTACTACAGCTAGTTTCAAACCGTTAATTATTCTGGTTGAACCTTTCATCATTCTCAACTATAATTATAACATATGTCTCGTAAATATGTGTTTATCCCATAATTACAAATTTAATTGAGAAGTGGTTTTATTGGCAAAAAAAATCCGACTAAAACTTTTTGAAGACTATTTCGTAAATATAGAAGGCGATAGTCAATGGAAATTAAAGTTTCTTTATTACCAGACGAAAAAAGAGGTTCTGTGCCTGAGGATGAAAGCCAATTAGGTTTTGGTGAGATTTTTACAGATCATATGTATACGACTTTCTTTAAGGAAGGTAATTGGCGTGAATCTTGTATCGAACCATTTGGACCTTTTGTGCTATCACCTGCAGCACTTGTGTTGCATTATGGTCAAGAGATTTTTGAAGGTATGAAAGCATTCTGTCAAACAAATAAAAAGGATGTTTCTCTTTTTCGCCCAGAGAAAAATGCTGAACGAATGAAAGATTCAGCAAAACGTATGTCTATGGAACCCTTGCCTGAAGATCAATTTCTTGATGTACTTCACAAACTAATTGATATTGAAAGAAAATGGGTACCACACAATCCCGGAACTTCACTTTACATTAGACCTACTATGATTGCTACTGAATCACTTTTGGGACATCGCAAATCAAATGAATATCTATTTTATATTATTCTGAGCCCAGTAGGGCCTTATTTCAAAGAAGGATTCAAACCAATCAGAATCTATGTAGAACCAGAATATGTTCGAGCAGTAAAGGGTGGTGTAGGTGAAGCAAAAACAGGAGGGAATTATGCTGCTACTCTTCTTGCAATGGATAAGGCCTTTGAGCTTGGTTGTAGTCAAGTAATGTGGTTGGATGCTTCAGAACACAAATATATCGAAGAAGTTGGAACAATGAACCAATTTTTTGTTCTTGATGATGTTATTTATACTGCTCCAATTGCTGGGACTGTCCTAAAAGGAGTGACTCGAGAGAGTGTTATTACTTTAGCGAAAGATAAGGGATACAAAGTAAAAGAGGAATTCCTCTCAATAGATACTGCAATTGAATCTATCGAAAGCGGGAATCTCACTGAAGCTTTTGGAGCTGGCACTGCAGCATCAATTGCGCCAGTCGGCGAACTACATTACAAGGATAAGAAGTATGTAATAAAGAATAATGAAGTTGGACCAATTTCCAAAGACCTTTATGAATCATTAACAGGCATTCAGTATGGTCGGATTGAGGATCCTTACGGATGGAATGTGGTAATAAAATAGGGAGAAATACACTGATAACTGAATTTTCAAAAAGAATGATAATTATTATTATATTCTACATTCCTCTTTCATTTACTAGGAAAAGGTGGGAAGGAAAATGGATGTAGGTCCTTTAACAACAAATCGAATTCACAAGACAAGAAAACAAATTACAGTATATCTTATTCTTCTAGTTATTTTAGTCCCAATAATATTTCTTAGACAGGAATTAAAAACAGAATCGATCCCTAATACAAAAGAAGAAAAACTCTATGAAACAGCACAGTCTAACGATATGGCTAATTTTTCAATCATCAACAATGAATTCAATATTTTTTATAAGGATATTATTATCAAGGATGATTTAGCGTTTATTAATAATAAATACTCAATTGTAATCTACAATATTACGAATCCTGAGGAACCGAAAATACTGAGCGAATCAGCTAGGTGTACAAACGAAATTTTGAAGATGCAAGTCGAAGGTGACACTTTATTCATTGGGTTTAATTTTCACCAATCAAATTATTATATGACTAAAATTCAAGCATTTAATATTTCTGAACCTACAATTATTGAATCAGTTGGATGCTTTATTTACTATAACTTTTATGATTTTGTTATCAAGGACAATTATGGTTATATAACAACAATTGGAGATGGTATGCTAATTTTCAGCGTTCAAGATCCAACGAATATGTATACGGTGGGGGAATATGGGGGGCTTTCAAATGCACATTATAAAATAGCAGTCTCTGAGAATTATTCAATTTTATATACAAATTATAACAATGACCTGACATTGTTTATCGATACATCTGATAAGGAAAATCCTATTCTTGCTTATATCGGACTTGATTATTATTATATTAAAGAAGCAAAAATCCAAAACGATACATTGTTTCTAATGTCTTCTGACAGTTTTATTTCTGTAAATATATCAGACATTTATTCACCACAATATTTAGCATCATATAGCACAATTTACACAGGCTCATTTTATATAAATAAGGGATACGCTTACCTAGAAGGCTTTTCCCGAATTTTAATTGTCGATGTTCGAGATCCAAGTGACTTCGATTTTATTACATATCATGATTATTTTAATCTTAATCTATCGTATATGAGCTCAATGGATTTTTATGAAAACTACACCTTCTTTACTTGTGGTTCCGGAGGAATTTCGGTTTATAATACTACAGGATTCATAAGTTTCTCTAAGATTTATCAATCAGGTTTAGATGGTGGTAAGGATATACATTATGAGAATGGTCTGTGCTACATTCTAGAAAGCCATAGATTTAATGTGATTAATGCTAGCAATCTATCTAATCTTACAATAATTAGCTCTTATGAATTAGATTATTCATTAGATTTGCAAATTTCAAATAATCGGGCATATATACTTACAGATTATCGAGTTGAAATTCTTAATATTTCAGATCCCACAAATATAACAAAAATTGGAGAAATTTCTATATCTAATCCTTTATTCTTTAGAGTTCACGATAATTTTTTAGCTATTGTCGGTTTGTTTCTTTATCTTTATGATGTTACAATTCCTCATGCAGCCTCTTTACTGGATAATGTGTTTCTTAACTCGGTTTATATTGGTGCAATTGAAATGACAAATGAAACAATAATGTTAACAGATTATGGAAGTGAGATATTTCTTTATGATTATAGTAATCCATTCAACATTCAACTTATAGATACCGTTCATGTTTTTGGTTACTATGATATTGAAAGATTTTTCTTGTATGAAAATTATTTATTTGGATTTGCCTTCTACGAAGAAGCGATAGTAGTTTTGAATATTACAGATATAACTACTACATCATATTTTGTTATAGAGGATTTCACTTTTGGTATCAATGATGTCTTTATTGAAAATGACTT
>DAOVHJ010000220.1 GCA_030671945.1 Candidatus Heimdallarchaeota archaeon | reverse complement strand
ATCGACTCACGTATTTTCCTGACATGGATTTCTATCTTGCATATTATGTTGGTCTAGTGTATTTTCCAATTGCTTTTATTGGAGGTTTAAGATCACTATTTTTCCCATCACAACTACCTAAACCAGTAATTACACCAGGACCTGAGCAAGAAGGTATCCTAATGGATGAAGAGAAAAAGGATAAGAAAAGGAGAAAGCTCTTCAAACAAATTGACTACATCGAAGAAGTAGCTAAAGACGATTACTAAGCAATTGTAATGGTAATTTTCTTAACCATTACCTTTTTTTCTTTATAATGAAGTTGTATGATTATGAAATTTGAGAAATCCATAATTAAAACAATTAATCAACGTACCTCAAAGAGAGCTTATAAGGATCTTGAAATTGAATCTAATAAATTACAGGAGATAAATCAAATTCTGAAGAAAGAATTTACTGGTCCTTTTGGTGGTAAAAGTCGTTTCGAATTAATTTCATGTGGGAACAATGATTCTTCAGAAAAACGCAGACTAGGAACTTATGGATTCGTTCGAGGAGCTCGTTATTTTATAATAGGGATACTTAAGAAAGAAGAGAAAAATATCGCGGATTTTGGCTTTAGTTTTGAAAAAATCATCTTGAAGATGACAGAGCTGGGTTTAGGTACTGTTTGGTTGGGAGGATCATTTCGATACAATCAATTTGAAAAGTGTTCTGATATAAAAGAGAACGAATACATTGCAGCAACAACACCTGTTGGATATTCTCTTGAAAAACCAAAAGCATATGAAAAGATCATATCTTGGAGTATCGGATCTAGAAAACGAAAACCATGGTCGAAGCTATTTTATTTAGGAGATTTTTCCACTCCACTAACGAAGAAAATTGCTGGAAAATATGCTTCAGCATTAGAAATGGTTCGAATTGGACCATCTGCTAGAAATGAAGAGCCATGGAGAGTTGTAAAGGATGAAACAACTAACACCTTTCATTTTTATCTTCAATTAAGCCGCAGAAAACCAGCTGATGATTTGCCAGCTATGAAACAAATGGATTTAGGAATAGCATTAAGTCATTTTGTGTTAACTGCTATTGATGAAAAATTAAAAGGAAAATTGGTAAAAATGAATCCAAATATTGATACCTCAAGTGGATATCTCTACTACATTGCAAGTTGGATAGGCGAATAATTTAGAATAGTATTTAAAAAAGAAATTCACAAGTTACATTGATGAAAGGTTAGTAAAATGATAAATGACCCAAATAGAATTACACAACTAGTGGAAGCAGTGCTCAAGAAATATGAAGCAGGAATGAGATCTAGAAGGACTCTAAACCATGGCTCAGTATTTGAGCATTGTCAAGAAGCGATAAATCAGATTGCAATAGCAACATATTTCATAGCTGAAGGTTCAGAACCAACTGCTCCAGTAGCAATTGCTTGGGTAAAAGAGCTACCTGTTCCAAATGGATTGTATCCCATGTTGATAAATGCAGTACAAGAATTAGAAGAAAAGTACTTTCCACTACTGAATTTTGCCTTAAGTTATCCTACATCCACAAGCAACCTCTATCTTGTAAAAGATTCACTGATGGAATTGTTTGATAACATTGAGAAAAATGATGAGAACAATGCATTCTCAAAATCGATTCCACTATGGAAATATCAATTATAAAATTATTAGGATTCTTCTTGTTTTTCTTTCTCATCGTCAGATGCTTTAAGGATTGAGAAATAGAAAGTTGCTCCTTTATCGATTTCACTTTCAGCCCAAATAGTTCCACCCATTCTTCTAATAACTCTTTGAACAGTAGCTAAACCTATACCAGTACCCTCAAAATCCTCATTTTTGTGTAGTCTTTGGAACACACCAAATAATCTATCATAATATTTCATGTCAAAACCGACACCATTATCGCGTATGAAGGCTGTTATTTTGTCTGGGTCTTTTGATGGCATAGTTCCGACTTCAATTTCTGCTATATCTCTTTTCTTTGTGAATTTCAAAGCATTAGCTATTAGATTTACCAAAATTAATCGCAATAAAGAAGGATCACCTAATACATCTGGGAGGAAACTAACTGTCACATCTATTTTTCTATTTCCTAGTTCTACTTGGAAATCGTTTAAGACATCTTGAACTAATTCAGTGAAGTTTATTCTTATTTTCACCATTTCAACTCTACTCATTCTTGAGAATGTTAGTAGACCATCTATGAGCTTGTTCATTTCCTCAACTGAATCTATGATTTTTTGAGTATAGCTAATTATTTTTTTATCTACGCCTTCTATGGAAGTTATGCGTTTCTCTAAAAGAGTTGCAAATCCACCAATATGCCGAATTGGAGTTCTTAAATCGTGTGAAACCGAATAAGAGAACGCTGATAATTCTTTATTAGTTGCTGTTAGTTGCTCTGTTCGATCTTCAACTCTTCGTTCTAAATCCTGATATAGTTTTTGAATCTCATTCTGAGCCAATTTTCTATCAGTTATGTTGTGCATTGACCCGAGGAACCCAGCAACAGTTCCTATCTCATCCTTTAATGGTTGCCAAATATCTTGTACCCAACGTATTTGCCCATCTTTCGTAATAATCCGATATTCATGTTTTCCAATATTTGATGGAGAGTTTGTTGATTCCTTTAGCTTATTGTTTAATTCTTCTAAATCATAAGGATGAATAATTTCATCACGACTTGATTTTCCAACAACTAATTCTTCTGACAGATAACCTGTTATTTCTTCAACTGCACCTGCAAAGAATAAAAGTTCGTTTTGATTGTTTAATCGATAAGCAATTCCTTGAAAGTTTTGTACAAATGTTCTATACTTCTCATCACTTTCTCTCAAAGCAAATTCAGCTCTAATCCTAGCAATTGCTCCCCCTATAATTGAAGATATTATTTCTAAAGTTCTTCGAGTATTCATTGGAATAGTATCTGAAGTTCGAGAACCTAAAGTTAACATTGCTACAATTTTATCTTCAGAATAAATTGGGATATTTGCTAAGGCATGAAGTTTTTCATTCTTTATGATATTTTCATCAATATCTTGAATCAGGTCATTAAAGTCACTATAAATGGGTTGACCTGTCATAATTGCTTTAGTGAATGGTGATTCCGTTGAGTAATAGGATATTTTATCTGTAAATTCTTTACTCAATTCTTTTGTTGAAATAGGATTAAGAAAACCGGTTTCCTTATCTACGAGGTGGATACTCCCACACTCGATAATATCAATTCTACATGTTGCTTTTAGTACTGAATCCAATGCTTCTTTTAGATTAGTTAATGAGCTCAATGATATACCAAGATCTTGTTGGATAGTTTGCATGTTTTCAGCTCGTTTTCTCTCAGAAATATCATTAATTGCCCCTTGAATATAAATTGGAATTCGGTTCTCGTCACAAACGTTCTGACTTATTTCATGTATCCATCTAATTTGTCCATCTTTTCTTATTATTCTATACTCTAACTCAATTACATGACCAGGAATTATTCGTAATTCATTTTCCATTTTACTTACGTATTCCTTATCATTGGGATGTACAATTGTTTGCCATCTTGGATTCCAGAAAAGAAGTTCATCCTCACTATATCCAGTTATATCCTTCACTGCACCGTGAAAGAAAACGGGAGTCCAATCTATTTTTGTTCGATAAGCAATACCTTGGAAGTTTTGGGCAAATGATCGATACTTTTCTTCACTTTCTTTTAAAGCTTCTTCAGCTCGTTTCCTTTCTAATGCTACAGTAAACATACGAGCTATTGTTTGAAAGAATATCATATCTTCTTCCGGTATTTCCTTAGGAGCATATGATACTAATTGTAAAACACCCAACAATCGATTATTACCATCCAATATTGGCCAAGTTATGAAGGCATGTATGCCTAATTCTTTCATTCGCTCTTGAAAAGGAGCAAGTAACTTTCTATCCTCAAATCTGGAGGAAACTAATGCTCGCTTCTCCCTCGCAGCTAATGCAAAGATATGATTTGGACTATCTAATGGTTGAGGAACTACTGCTGGATCCGGTACATTTTGAACGAAATCTTCCTGTGCTACTGGATAAAGTAACCCTGTATCTGGATCATACAACCTGAATGTTGAAGCGTCAAAACCCAATATATGAGTAATTCCTGAGATAATACGTTGTCCTAAATCTTTGATATCAACAGCAAAAATTGTTGCTTCAGCAATAAGATGATAAGCTCTTCTTTCACGTTCAAGAGCTTCTTCGGCTTCAAGTCTTTCACTAATATCTCTAACAGCACTTTGGATATATTCTGGTTCCCCTTCTTCATCTTGGACAACGGCGGCATTGACTTCTGCTGGGAAGACTGTTCCATTGCTTCTTTTGAAACGTCTTGTATAAATTGGGATTATTCTTCCGGCCAGTAAATCTTCAAGTTTTTCCTTGGAGCTTTCATGTTCATCTTCAACAATGAAGTTAAGTTTTGATTGACCAATCATATCATGTCGATTATAGCCAAGCATTTCTGCTGCTCGCTGGTTTACATCAAGATAATTACCATCAAGATCAATTAGAAAAATGGCATCATTTGTTAGTTCAAAAAGTCCTAATGCTTTCCTTTCAGTTTCAATTAATTCTTGTTTAAGTAAGTCAATCTCTTCTGTACCTTCAGATTCATCTAACTCTTGATTCACTTGAGGATCTTTTGAATTTTTACTTGTAGATTCTTCTTTTTTTCTTTCTACTTTTACCATGATCAAATCCTCTTATGGATCATTATTCAGACTTAATTTTTCTATTTTAGATCGATTTTAATTAGGAAATAACTCATTTTTCAATGTGCAGTTGACATTTTATTAGTTAAAAAAATAAATGTATGCTTATCAGCAAATTTCTAGTGAAATCGATGAAAAGTTTTTATAATAAAATCAGTTAAAGATGCTTCTGTTATCTTAGATTATAATTAAAAGTTAATTTAAAACAATCCACGGATATTATTTTAGAATGATTCAGAATTTGATT
>DAOVHJ010000257.1 GCA_030671945.1 Candidatus Heimdallarchaeota archaeon | reverse complement strand
TGGCGCTATGGTGAGGATTCTCTCAAAGACATTTTAATGAGTGTTGGGCACATTTGTCAAAATCTCTATTTGGCTTGTGAAGCAATTAATTCTGGAACATGTGCTATTGTAGCCTATAAACAAGACAAACTTGATGGATTCATTGGTGTAGATGGAGACAATGAAATATCTCTATATGTTGCACCTGTTGGAAAATTATGATTTTGATGCAAAATACAATCATTTGAAAAGTTTTTACTTTTCTTTTTTATTTTAAAGAATTTATGTTATTTAAGATCTAATTGAAAGAAATAGATTTTTAAATTTAGAAGACGATTTGATGATTATGTCAATCGAGAAGAAAGGCGACAAAGTTAAGTTTTCCATTCATATCTGCGATATTTGTGCTTCAGAACGACAAATGAAATTTGATATTTTCCGTTTAAAACGTAGTCGTGTACGAGGTAAAATTCCCTGTGCTGTTTGTAATGCTCCAACCAATTGGGCTTATGAGGGGATTGCAGATTCCGAAACCGAAGCCGAACAAATAAAAGAAAAACTTACTTAGAAAAATAAAACAGCAGATAAATTGGTTACTTTATCTGCTCATTTGCTTATTTTTATTCTGCAGCTTTTGCTGGTTTCATGATATTTCCAAGAACCACATAGAGAATGAAGAAAATTCCAACCAATAGTGAACCAATTAATGGTCCATAGAATCCAGCATCTAGCCATAGTACCTCATAATCGTCTGCAATAACGAATAATATTATAACGGCAAGTATTGTCAAGAGAAATCCAGCTATGGCTCCTGCTACACCACCGAAACTCAGAATCTTGAAACTGGATAATTTACCGATGAAGAACTCCTTATCAATTAATGTTAGAATTCCTAAAAATACTGACACACCAGCAAGCAATAGGAAGAGTAATCCGAGTAAAATAAGTGGGATCTTTGCTCCAAACCCAGCATTTTCCGATCCTAACCAATAGTAATAGTTTGAATATCCTCCGCCTAGCCACCAACCACCAAATTCAATGGCGAACACCAAGATTGCAGCTACAAGACTAAAAATGAATGCAAACGCCATGAAGGCAACTTTAACGAATTTTTGTGTCTGTTGAGTATCTTGATTCATAACAGTGTTATCGTGCTGAGCTTTAAAAATTATTGCCGAGAAAATATAAAGCATATTGGATTAAAGATAACTTAGTGAAACCATAAGGAGTACTAGATTTGAATCAGGTTTTAATTGCCTTTCTTCTAACCACATTCGCAGGATTATCAACTGGAATTGGTAGTGCGATACCATTTTTCTTTCGGAAATTCAGGAAATCATTTCTGGCATTTATTTTAGGATTATCTGCAGGGGTTATGATTTTGGTTTCATTTATGGAATTATACCAAGAGCTCTTAATGATGTTGAAAATTTTGCAAGTTATTGGATTTACTTATCCTTTTTTGGCGGAATGGCTATTGTTGTTTTAATTGATTTTCTGATTCCTCACGAAAAGAATCCCCATCATATGGAGCGAAAAGATGAGATAATTACCACGATACAAGATGAATGTAGAGATGTAACTGAGGATAAAGAAAAAATTGCTGAACTCCGAGTAGAACAAAAAGAATCCAAAGAAGAAAATAAAATTAAATCGCTCAAAAGAACTGGAGTGATCACTGCTATAGCTATAGCAATTCATAATTTCCCGGAAGGCATGGCTACCTTTGCTGCAGCCCTTGGTGACCCGAAACTTGGATTATCAATAGCAATTGCTATTGCGATTCATAATATCCCTGAGGGGATTAGTGTATCAATTCCAATTTATTATGCTACCAAAAGTAAATGGAAAGCTTTTGTTTTATCATTTGCATCTGGAGTTGCAGAACCAGTGGGTGCCCTTATTGCTTACGCAGTTCTTGGACCTTTTCTTGGAACCCATCCTGAAATACTTTCAATCAGTTTAGCAGCTGTTGCGGGAATCATGGTGTATATTTCAATAGATGAACTCATACCTGTTGCTCGGGAATACGGAAAAGGAGATCTAGTTATGGCAGGTGTTGCATTAGGAATGATCATTATGGCTGGTAGCTTGGTTCTCTTTGAATATATCAAATGAATTTATTCATTTTTGGATCCATTCATTTTTTCATAGGAAATGGTTCTATCTCTTTCTACTTCCTTTGGTGTTTTTAAGCCAATTTTGGATTTAACATAAAGGAAGAGGAGTAATGGTATCAAGGCGAAGATAATGATGAGAACGAACTCATATGGAAATGAGTAGCCTTCGTCTATTATCATACCAAATACAACTAAGACTATAGAAAAGACACTCATCAATGAATCTAGAACACCAGTTATGGTGCTTAAAACCTCTAGTGGAACACATTCAGCAAGAAGGGAATTAAATGGAGCATTCCCAAAATAGAAGGTTATTGCTAATACTGCAAATAATATAATTGCAATTACAAGATATGTCGTATTCATAGCTGTTCCTGTCAACATAAGAGTTCCAACAAAAACGACTAGAAGCACAGCAGTAATTGTTGTAGTAATTTTTGAGAAGATTACAGATCTTAGACTACCAGATTTCTTCGAAACGAATCCGCTTATAAGCGCTGATAAACCTCCAAGAGCCAGAATTGAAGACATGATAATTGAGGAACCTAGTTCAGAAACTAAGAATTGATCCTCAAAGATTAATGCTGTGAAAATATTTAGGATTCTGAAGATCCCACTTCTAAATACTTGAGCTATAAGCAGAGCGATTACAGGTCCCGTAAATGCAGCAAGGACTAATTTCCGATTGAATCTCTTTTTTGTTCCTTCTTCAACCGCAAATATTTCTTCATCCATAACTACGCTTTCCTTTGGTTTGTACTGTAAATCCTTCCTAGCAAAATACAGCAATACAAGTAAAATTGGAAGCATAGCGACACCGAAAATACCGAAACCTAAAGAAGTTTCTCGCCAACCAAATCGACTTGCTAAATTAATGGCAGCTAATGGGGTAATTATAGAACCTATTGTTCCAAAAACTAAGTTCACACTATGTGCAATGTTTCTCTGCTCTCCAAATTCTTGTGAGAGCAGAGGCAAAGCCATAGGATGGAAGATAGAAGCACCAATACCTCCAACAACTGCAGCAACTAATAGAATACCATAAGTCGGTGCTGCAAACATTATGAATGTGTGTGAGACGGTTAAAATACAGCCTACAGCAATTAATTCCAAACGCCAACGGTGAAGTCTATCACCAATGAATCCCAGTAATACAGTTAGAGGAATCATCACTAAGGAGCTTGTCATTGCAAGAAGAGCCGTTTGTGTATAATTCAGAAGGATATCATCTCGAATGATTATTGTGAGAATGGGGAGAAAAAACGGATAAATATGGGCCATTATATGATAGAGATTTATTGTCATAACAAGGGTTAGGCGTTTCCTTAGCATTAACAATCACTACCAAGCAACTAAGCAAGAATTAAAAACATTTTGACTAATTAAAATAGATTGAATGGTTTCGTTAGTAATTGAAAAAAAAGGAGGAGGAGGAGAAGACTAAAACCAGCTTCGACTACTACTTCTATCTCCTTGGAAATACATGTAATCAACTGCAACCGCGTAAGCAAGTGCTATGAGGGGGTCTATTAATTCACTAACAATTACTCTGAATTGATCTCTGAAGGTGAACCATTTCTTATCCACATTGAGTAACAAACGACCTTGCGGATCAACTAACTGGAAGTTTGTTTTTAACCAAATCTCTTCATTTGGTCGACCAATAAGTTGCCCTCTTTCATCGTACAATTCCCAAGCTCGCTTCAGAAAACCAAACTTGCTTTTTATTGCTCCTTTAAAATTACCTTGATGATCTCGAATATCAAAAGTTTTTTCTTGAACCTTAAATAAGGTTGGATTTCCTTTGACTTTTGCTACTTGATTTCCTCCGAGGTCGAAGTAAGACCATTCACCACCCCAGCTAATAATCTTTCCTTTGATTTCACCCATTTTATGACCGGTTACATTGTATATGTCATATTTGGGCCCCCAACTAAGAAAGGCTTGCATAACCAAATACTCTTTGTGTCTAAACATAGGAATGTTCCTTCGCCATGCGGGAGGTAAAACGGGGGGAGCTTCAGGGGGAGGACTTGGATCTATTCTGTACTTTGGACTTTCTTTCCCACCAGCTTTAATGGATTCCGAATGGGTTTGATAAGAATAACAATACCGACAATAGTAGTCATTGAAATCAGACATAAATTCTACTTGTTCACCACAAAACTTGCAATATCGAGTTCTTCCATCTGACATTTTTCCAAAAACACCTAGTAAAATTAGATACTTCTATT
>DAOVHJ010000035.1 GCA_030671945.1 Candidatus Heimdallarchaeota archaeon | reverse complement strand
TCCTCCATAGCTGTTTCACCTGGTAATGGTTCAATGGATTTTGCTATGGAGATTTCATCAGTTTCTTCTTCAATTTCCTGCTTTTCTTTTCTTCCTGGACGCCTGATTAAGATTATTGCAACACTTGCTCCAACAACATACGTGACATATGAGATCAGTTCTAACCAAGTAGGTTTATCTTGATAACCTACTAATGCTCGCAGGAATTTCCCTAGTTCCATTGTTTTATCATTGAGAATTGCACTCGTGTCCCAAACAACTCTTTGGAAAAAGAAGTCTTCAGACCCGAACCAGCCAATTTCTTGGAATTCATGTAATCCATGAGCAAATAATCCTGCTGCAAAGACAATTAGAATCACACTTGTTATATTGAAAAAGTGTTTTAGATTGATTTTTTGACCAAACCAAAACAGTGCAATCCCAATTACTACTGAAACTGCTATACCTGCGATACTTGACCAAATTATAGCCCACACATTACTCTCAACAGTAACCACGCCAACCATAAATAATACTGTTTCAATACCCTCCCTTAGTACAGTAATAAATGCCAGAAAAAATAACCCAAAACGTTTTTCTCGAGTAATTGTTTGTTCAATTCGATCCTCAAGTTTTCCCTTCATATCTTTGCCTGTTTTCATCATCCAAATAATAACCCAAGTAAGAATGATTGCTGCAATTACCATTGCAAATCCCTCGATTATTTCTTCGTATTGTTCAAATCCTCCTAGAACAAAGTAGAATAACATTGCAGCACCAATTGAAGTAATAATTGCTGCGATAGTCCCTATCCAGATGTCTTTTCTTAATTTCTTTTGACCTACTTTACTTAGGTAGGTTAACAGAATACCAATTATCAAAGCAGCTTCAATTGATTCACGCATAGTGATTAGAAAACCAGCAACACTAAACAACGATATATCCTCTAGATAAACCATTATTCTCTATCATGAAAAGAGCTGTTATTCACTACTTAAAGATTGAAACCAAAAGAAATTTAGAATCTAAGGTGAATTTACTTTGCTATTCTCAACTCTTTTTTAAAAAAAATAAAAGAATAATTTTTTTCATTTTCAAAATTATTCTAATGATCAGATTTTTGTTCTGTGCATCCACAATCACAACATCCACATTCACACATGTCTTCTAAGCTTTTGTTTTGTCTTTTTTGTTTATTTGTTTCTGATTTCTTAGTCATCTTAATATCACCTCACACTTACTTTTGTATAGTAACTATACATAATAAAGTATATAAGTGAGAAAGTTTCTTACAATATAGCTGCTAGAAAAAAAGTGAATTACTATGAATAAAGAAAGTGAGACCAATTGTATAAAGGAAGAACTAAAAGAAGGCAAAATTTGTTTATGTCCTGTAAAAGGAATTATTGATGTTCTTAGCAAGAAATGGACCCTCTTAATTATTGTAGTAATTGGAAATCATAAAACAATTAGATTTAACAAAATTATGGATCAATTTGCTGGAATTAATCCAAAAACGTTATCACAAAGATTGAAGGAACTTGAAAACGCAAAATTGATTGTTAGAAAAGCATACCCAGAAGTTCCTTTGCGTGTGGAATACTCATTATCTAAAGACGGAGAAGAGCTAATTGAGGCAATATGTCCATTGATGGATTGGGCAACAAAGAAAGATGCACAAGAAGTGAGTCAAACCGCATGAAGAAACCAAACCTTCTTTTATTTCAGAATAGACAAATTGCAGTTTCTTACATTGCTATTCTTTTCGCAGCCATCGGTTTGGGAATTGCTCGATTTCTATATCCTCTTAGATTTCTAGAGTTAGGTGGAAGCGAAGCATTAGTTGCACTCGCAACTGCAGCTTTTTCCGTTGGTCAACTATTAGGGATTTTTGTTCTCTCAAAATTGCTTGACAAAACTGGATTCGAATTCTTCATTGGCATTAGTTCATGGATACTTGCTATAGCTTTACCTGTTATTCCATGGTATCCCATTATGTTTTTCTCAAAATTTTTTGAGGGTCTTGGCTTTGGTATTTTAACTATAGCAGTTTTGACACTCTGTTCAGCAGAAGCAAAAGGTCGCATTTCAGAGGGTATTGGAACATTGCTAGGAGCTTGTTTTCTTGGGATAGCACTTGGGCAAGGAATAGGTGGATTATTGGAAACCTACTTATTTTCAGTTTGGAATTTTTCAGGCAGATTCTCATCTTTACAGATGAGTTTCTTGTTTGCATTCGTTATTTCATTTATTCCGCTTTTCATTAGTTTATACCAATCAATTAAAGCAAGAAAGGTTCTGGAACCAAAGGATAAAGTTTCATTAGGTCACTTCCACTTCAAGGATTTAAAGAAACTCTTTCTTATCCCCTCATTTATTTTCTTGCTCATACTTTATTGTCTATATGATTTATCACATGGGTTATACACACCAAATTTAGTTAATATGTTTGAAGCAAACGGTTTCTCAACAGCAGCTATTGGAATTATTTTCTTCCTTGGTGATGCAGTCTGGGGTATTTCACAAATATTTACTGGAAAATTAGCTGATAGATTTGGCAATTGGCTCCCAATTATTCTAAGTATCATAATTAAAGGTGTGGGAGTTATAATGTATCCAATTGCACCTTGGATTTATACCTTAGGAGCAGCTTTCATCATTGTTGGAGTTGCTGAAGCACTAATGGAACCAGCTCGGAATTCCGAGGTCCTCTCAATAGAGGATCGTCTGAAAACTGATAAGAAATTCGCTGCCACAGAACACAAACATAAGCACATAAATTTCAGTTTTATTCGTGGAAGAGGGATGGAGTTTGGTATTCATGCACATTTCCACGATCATGAAGTAGACAAAGAAATGATTCTGGGCATCTTTCAAACAGCTGGTATTATTTCTTTAGGATTGGGTGGTTCTCTTGGTTCGCTTTTAATTTCCCAAGATGTTTCTTTAGAAATTATTACTTATATTGGTGCAGGTATTATCTTGTTTAATATGGTGTTCGGTGTAATTGGTTTATCACTCTCACGTAAAAGAAAAGCAGCAAGTCAGAATCTCAATAATGATGTTGAAGAAGAAACAAATAATTCTAGTGAAGGTTAATTTGCATCTACAAATCATTTTTTCTTCTTTGATTTTCTAGGTTCTCGTTTTTTCTTTTTCTCTAATCTCTTCTTTTCTTCTTCTGCTTTTTCTTGAAGTTTTTCTTCTTCAACTTCAACGGTTTTATGATTAAAGCTAAATGTTTTCACAATATGAGCTACTTTTTCTCCAACAAAAATCATATCTTGTAATGTATCCCTTAATGAATTACCAATTAGATATTCAGGCCCTTCAAAGGAATAATCTAGTGATCCATCTTCATCTTTATCATATAATCTGAAAGAAATCAAGTTCCCAATAATTTTATTGCAAACAGCTATTAACTCTTCAACTCTTTCCAAAGCAGTATCATAGTCATCATAAAGACCTTTTACTGAGTAATGCATCATTTTTCCAGCATAAGCAGATTCTTTGAGAAACTTAACTAAGCTATCATAATTTTCCTTTTTCATTTCATCGACATATTTATTCATTAATATGCGAATTTCTTTACTTCTCACAGAGACACTATTGATTCTTTCAAATAATTGAAATTTTTCCAATTCTACTTTTGTATCAACTTCTCCCTGCTTCATAAGATTAAGTAACTCTGCTCTTACAGTTACTTCTTCTACTTCACAGATATCACAGGTATGGCAGGTTATCTTAGTACTACTTTCTACATAGAGTGCTTCGAAGTATTTACTTGGAATAAATGATAATTGTATTAATTTTTCTTCAACTTGTCTTTGAATTGTTCTAAATCCTAGTATTTTATTAAACATCTTTAGAAGAACCCCCTAATTGCATAGAAACAACCAATAGCGCATATACCACTTATTACAGGGGTAAGCACAACAAAGATTGCAATCATTCTCAAAGTTTTGAAATTAATTGGTTTTTTCATCCCTACTCCAGCACCTATGAATGCTGATACTAAGACCATCGTTCCTGAAACAGGTATACCAATCATAACTGCAAGAAATATAATTATTGCAGCGGATCCTTCAGTCACAAATGCCGATTCCGGAGTTAATTCTACTACATCATTTCCTAGAGTTTTCAGCACTCTCCATCCAATAATTATAAGCCCTAATCCTAATCCAATACCTCCAATCAATAATGGTAGTCTACTATACCAATATCCTCCATCACTAAATAATGGAACAATAGGAGCAATTGCATTATTAATGTCATTTCCTGCTCTCGACAAACCTGTCCAAACAACCATTCCTAGTAATAAAACACCAAAGACGTTATTTGCTCTATCATGTTTTCGAAAACTCGTAACAGTTTTACCAAGAATAAAATTCACAAATTTCATTATTAGAAATGAAATCGTGAATCCAATTATAGGAGAAGCTATCCATGTTACAAGTACCTTCCCCATTCCTTCCATACCCCAGACTATTTTATTCCCATTAGCAAAGGATAACCCAATAATCGCACCAACTAGTGCTTCAGTGGATGAAATAGGTAAACCAAATACTGAAGCTAAGATTAAACTAATTGCCATTGCTACATAAAGTGATATCAGTATAGCAGTTTGATCGGGATTGACAGCAGCATTAAATAGACCCGGAGAAATATCATCTCGCAGTGTCTCCCCAACTTTTTCTGAGAGAAGAAAACCACCTAGAATTGCAATTACTGCTCCCATAATCACTGCAGTTCTGACGGATAATCTCTTAACTCCTACGACTGATGCAAAAGTTTCATCATTCGATCCTATAGCGAATGCTAGCAAAACTGAAATTATTCCTAATACAATTGTTAGTGTCTCGACCATTTAGCATCCCAGGTTGTCTTTTGAATTTTCAAGATTTTCTCCTAAACTTCACTAATAACAATTGATCGTAAAACATCAGAAGCATCTTCAGTAGAATTTGCTGCTTTTTCCAAATCCTTCATAGCGTGATCAAAAATCACTAAGCCAGCAAAATTGTCCGAGTACTTGTGATATTCAAAATAATGATTCTTCAACCGAGAGTAAAGTCCATCAACTTGATGTTCTAAGAAACTTATTTCTGTAGTAATATCAACAGTTCTTTGAATGTCTTTTCTATAGATTAAAAGAGCCTCTGCAAGTTTATCAGTTGCAATATTAATTAGTTCACAAACTTTTTCTATTTCGTCAAAAATATGATCAGGCAATTCTAATTTATGTAAGATGAGAATGTTTTCTGCTGCTCTCTTCGCATAATTTGCTATTTCATCTACTCTTTTTACAAAAGTCAGAATATTTGATCTTAGTTTCGTTTTTAATGTTCCTTTTGTTAACTCCAACCATATTTCAGCTAACAATTGGTCTGCGGCATTTTCTTCTGCACCTACAATTCCAACCTCTTTATCAAGTTCAATTAATTTCTTGTTTCTCCATGCTTGTACTGCTCTCAAAAGTGCTTTTGTTCCAATTTGGATTCTTGATAAATGATTAGCCATTTTTTGATGCATTTCATCTTCTGCCCTTTTTCTTAGAAAACCACTTATTCTTATTCTTCCCATGTTATTCACTTCTTTCTTGCGAATGCTAGAACGTCGTTAATTTAAAAGATTTGTCTCGTAATTAAAAATTTATCCGATAATGATTTACGTTAAAATATCAAATCACAATCAAATTTTGAGCGATTTTTTTGTATGATAAGTGATTTCTTCAATAATTTTTTATAGGAACTTTAATTTCTGTCAAACTATACTTTAAATTGTCGTGAGATCATGGGATCAAAAGCAGTTATCGCAACAACCAGTTCACACTCTTCTTTTTATAATATTGTTCCTGGAGCAATTGAAGAAGGATTGGAAGTTTATGTTGTTTGTTTTGACAGAGATTGGGAACTCTGGTCACAGTATCCGGATTTTTTGAACCAAATTAATATCATACGAGTGAAAGACTACAGCGACTCTAAAGCAACTGTTAAAGCTTTTAATTCCCTTGATGGAGATGTAGTTATTGTTCCTCATGGATCATTTGTTCGTTATTTATCTGTGGCTGAGTTAAAACAATTAAAGCATCCTATTCTTGGCGGAGTAAAAATTCTTGGATATGAAGGGGATAGAAATCGCAACTCAGAATTACTTATGGCTTCTGGAATTAATACTCCAAAGGTTTTTTCAGATGGTGAAGCAATTGATCGCCCAGTTATGGTAAAATTACATGGAGCAGAAGGTGGAAAAGGATACTTTATTGCTAACAATAAAGCAGATTTCCAGAAGAAAAGTAAGGGTAAGAACATAGATTTCATTCAAGAATATATTAGTGGAGTATCTGTTTATGCTCATTATTTCAGTTCCCAAATAGAAAATCGATGCGAATTATTAGGATTTGATCGTAGACTAGAATCTAATGCTAATTCCCAATATCTCGTTTCTACAGAAGAACCTTCATTTACAGTTATTGGTAATGTTCCCATAGTTGTCCGAGAATCGTTGGTTCCAGAATACCATCGCATGGGTAGGAATTTTGTGGAACAAACTGGATTGGTTGGTCCATTCTGTATCGAAACTATTGTAACCACTGATCCTAAAATCTATGCTTTTGAATTTTCAGGAAGAATCGTTGCGGGAACCACTGTCTGGGTTCCGTATGGGAACACTTATGCTAATAATCTCTGGGGTGAACCTATGTATATGGGTAAACGAATTGCTCGAGAGATTAAGATTGCTTATGAGAAAAAGAAAATAGATTTGATTACGGTTGATTCCCCTAAATTGGAGGAAATATAATTGATCAAAAGAAAAGAGATGCAACAATTAGTAAGTGAAATTAAAGAAAAACCAACTATTGTTATTTTTGGAAGTCATTCAGCAATTGAGACTGGACTCTCTTCAAAAAGAATGGGTTTGAAAAATATTGTTGTTGTCAAGAAAGGAAGAGAAAGACAGTATCTTGAGGAACAAAATCATCTTTTTGATGAAACTATTGTTGTAGATGAATGGGATCAATTGTTATTTGATTCGATACAAAATGAGCTTCAAGAGAAAAATGGTATTTTGATTCCCAATAGATCTCTGGTCGTTTATCTTTTAGCAGATAAAATCGAAAATGAGTTAAAAATTCCAATTTACGGTAACAGATCCTTACTTAAGAGCGAGGATAGAACAACCAATGAAAAGGAATACATCGATCAATATGGAATCCTAAAACGCTCTGGTATTAGAGCACCTAGAGAAATTAGTTTAGATGAATTAGACGTCATCGGGATTGATAAAGAAGTTCCTGTTGCATTAGTAAAAGTTCAACAAGCAGATAATCCACTCGAGCGAGCTTTCTTTTACATCACTTCAGAAAAAGATTATCATGAACAAGTAGAAACCATGAAAGCTAAAGGACTAATTAATGATCAAACGTTAGCTGAAGCACGAATAGAGGAATTCGTTATTGGTCCGTATTTCAACTGTAACGGTTGGGCATCTGGCTTGAATAAGGGGAAAGCTAAAGGTTACAAATTAACTGATGGCATTAATTGGTTAAAACATGAACATGATCCATTTCAGAAACCGATAGTTGATTGGGATTTTGTAGGCTTTGGTCAAAGAATGCAAACGAATAGTAGTGGCTTTCTGAATTTACCAGCGAAAATCCAAATGCAAATTGGCGATAAAATCAAGATTAAGAATGAAGAAATTGGTCATACAATGGCTACGATGCGAGAATCAAAAATGGGTGAGGTAGTAGGATCAATACCCAAGTTCTTGGAAACTGTGGAGAAACTATATCCTCCAGGAATGATTGGCTTATTTGGTCTACAAGGTGCAGTGCCAATAAATCCGAAGAACAATCGACCTGATTGGGTTGTCTTTGATATAAGTATGAGAGTTCCAGGTGACCCAGCTGTTGCTGCTAGTCCTCAAATGAATAGTCTTACTTTGAAGTATCAAAAATACTTACCAAAAGGTGTTAAACAAATAACTTCACCAATTGATTTACCAATGATTGAAATTCTTCATGCTTTCAAGATAGGAAAACTATCAAAAATTGTAACATAGAGGTTTTGTAATGAATGATTCTAAGGATAAAGAAATGATAGTCGAGACTGTTTGGAATTATTTGAATGGTCAAAACAATCGAAAATTCGAATTAGTAGAGAAAGCATGGCATGATGATTGTCATATGTTTGGTATTAATGCCCAAAATGAAGTAGTTGTCTATCCTCGTTCTATTTGGAGAGAATGGTTTGCAAAACCTTCAGATGATCCTGATGCTAAAAAGAAAGCAGAAATCCTTAGCTTGGATATTTACAAATCTGTTGCGAATGCTAAAGTTAGGACAGTTATAGAAGGAACAAAAGGAACCATAGTTTACACTGATTACTTGAATATAGTTAAAATCTCTGACGATGAATGGAAAATTGTGAATAAAATATTCCAAACAGATTTTGAACCAAAAAATAAATAGAATCTGTTTCTTTTTCCTCGGAAAAGTTAAAATTATTTCATAATCCTTATTGAAATTATGAATACTACTAAAGAATCCTTCTCGAATCTCTTCTCGCTAGAAGATGTTTATTTTGATATCGAAGGCAAAGTAATTCTTTCAAAAATCAATGTGGCAATTGACAATACTGGTATAACTGGTATTATTGGTCCTTCAGGTTCAGGAAAAAGCACTTTCCTTCGCTTACTAAACAAGTTAATCTCACCTACCCAAGGCATAGTAAAATTCAAAGATTCTGATATAGCTGAAATGAAATCTCAGGAATTACGTAAAGAGATTGGAATGGTGTTACAAAGACCGTTTTTATTCAAAGGCACAGTAAAATCAAATCTTCTATATGGTCCTAAAATCTGGAACATAGATTATATCGATCCTGAGTTAGTCAATCTTTTAGATACTGTTAGTTTGGAAGCAGATTTCTTAGAACGAGATATTGAAGGATTATCAGGTGGCGAACAGCAACGAGTAAGCCTCGCTAGAAGCTTAGCAAATCAACCCATAGTTTTGTTGCTGGATGAACCAACAACTGCATTAGATATTGTTTCGGAGGAAATTATCGAAAACACTTTGAAGCAACTTGCTTCCGAAGGCATAAAAATAATTATTGTTACACATTCTCTCGAACAAACTAAGCGTTTAACTGAGCAGTTATTATTTCTTAAAGAAGGATTATTGATAGAAAAAACAACTACAAAGGATTTCTTTAAGCAGTATAATGATCAAGAAATTCGATCATTTTTCAAAAATAAGGAGGGGAAATAATGGTCTCTCAAACATTAATCGATATCTGGAATTCCTTAAGGCAAGCAAATATCTGGATTAGAATTGCATTAGCATTTATTTTGTTATTAGTTTTGATTAGTCTTTCATTTTGGCAGAAAACTAAACTTGAATCGAAATTAATTTGGAGTTTTCTTAGAGGAACAATCCAAATTGTTCTTTTCGGATCAATTCTAAGTTTAATCTTTGGCATTCGCAAACTTTGGATGTTGTATCTCATTCTTTTTCTAATGTGTCTTTTTGCTGCATTTACAAATGCTAGAAGTTATCCCTATCCTCGCTTGTTTCTTATTGGATTCATCGCAATAACCTCAAGTAGTATTGTTATAATGACTCTTGTTATGTTCTCTTATATTTTTCCAGGTTTTGAGGGAATAATACCCCTTGATCCAGATACTTTAGAATTAACTGGCGAATATGTGATTCCAATTGGGAGCATGGTCATTTCTTTTGCTATGAGAGTGTCAGGAATAGCTATTGAACGGGTAAAATCAGACATAATAAAATCAAAAGGGAACATCGAAGCTGCTCTAGCTTTAGGTGATAGTCCATATAGAGCTATTCAAAACATTCTTCGAGAAAGCTATCGAGCAGGTCTAACTCCAACTATTAATAGAGTAGCATCTTTAGGGATAGTAACAATTCCGGGATTAATGGCTGGCATGATTATTGGCGGAGTTCCTCCGGTAGAAGCTGCTATTTATCAAATAGTGATATTTCTAATGTTATTATCTGCTTCATTTATTACAAGTATAATTACAAACATCTTGTTTACCAAACAATTCTTCACAAAGAAACAGCAATTTGACATTGAATTCCTAAACAAAATAGCCAAATTAGACAATCAAACGACTGGTGCACTCTTAAAAGAAAGATGGAAAAAATGGAGAGAAAAAATAAAGAGAAAAAAGAAAAGTGTTGAAACAACAGATTGATTCTGTGTTTCTCTCTAATCTTCTTCTTTTTCTACATCTATTGGAATATCAGGAATGGTGAATTCCTCTTCTTCCTCTGGTTCTTTTTTATCTTCTTCTAATGGTGGTAAGTCAGGAACACCTAAATCTTCTATATCTTCTTTGGCTGGTGTTTCTTCTTTCTCCTTATCGACATCTGGGATATCAGGAATTTCTGTTTCCTCAAAAATTTCTTCAGCTGCTGGTTCCAATACTTCCTCGGTTACTTCTTCAATTTCTTCGATGATTTCATCGACAGTTTCTATATCTTCGGTCTTTGTTTCTTCAACAACTTCGTCTTCAATGACACCTAATATCTCTTTTATTTCAGCTCTTTCTTCCTCTATCTCTTCTTTCTGTTCATCAAAGTATTCGTCGAGTTCTTCTTCGATTGAGTCAATTCCTTCTATCATTTGTTTTTGTAGATCTCTTTTAACTTCTGCAATCTCTGCATGAAGTGTTCTTAGTTCTTCTTCTTTTGTTTGCACAGCAATTAATGATAATAATTCTTCTTGTGTGTCTCTTAAGGTATGCCAATCTTTGTAGCGGTCAAATGGAAATTGTAATTTTACTCGAGCAACTAATCGAGAACTGTCGCCCTCTATCCAGTTACTTTTTGACCAGATTTCGGTGAATCGTTGTTCTCCAGTATGTTCTCTATTGCGAAGGTTCCAGAGAATGCGTAACCTGTCATATGATAAGTGATGATTTCTTGTTAGTTCATCATCGTCCTTCTCTGAAAGATCTTCCCAGATATCTAGTTTGTATTCTCTTGTTCGACTGATTGACCATAGCATGAAAACAACCATAATTGGCAGTAAAACATAGATTAGCATAAAGAATACAGGATGAGTAAAATTAGCTTCTAGTGTTCCTATATCTAACCAAAATTTCTCTATCACAAAAATAGCATATACACCAACGATAATCAACCATGCAATGATATTAAAAATTACATTGGCAAATAATCTGATCATTATGTTAGGTTTGATGTATTCTCTAAAAGCATGCCACGATCTATCAATTAGGAACCAAGGGTGTTCTTTCTTTTCATCCTCTTCTTCGTTGTAAGATAACTTCTCTTTGGGAATAAATGATGTCTTATAATGGAAATAATCAAATTGAGTTCCTTCTATATCCCAATTTCCTGCTTTAGTTTTATACAAATACAGCATAAGTGGAGCATAATCCATGGGATGAGAGAATTTCTCCACATAAGATTTTTCTCCTCTCAAAAAGGCATCAGTTCCAATGAATAGGACCACAGCTCCTATGAGAAGTGATAACCACGCACTGACGGGAATTAGTGTTTTTATTAAAGTAGTTGAGGTTAGATTATATATTGCGTATTCCAAAGCAGTTGTCCAGAAAAGCAATCCAGGCAATACAAATCCTATCATACTATCTGGGACAGTTTTCCAGCTCTTGTATCCTTTAATGTATCTCTTATATAACCCTTCAAAATACGTCCAAAGACCTAAGCAAATGAATAGTAAACCTGTAATTAAAAACGTCAGATAAGTTACGAGGGTAGCATTTTCTGGTTGATATGCTAAGGTAAATTGTGACAAGAAAAGCGTCGCAATGAAAAATGGAATGCTCAAAAAGCTGAATTGAAAAGGAAACAGCTGTCTTGTCCAGACAATAAAGTATTGTATACACAATTTCATTGCTGTATTAAGATTCGGGGAATCTGCAATTACCCTGAAGAATGCTCCTCCTCCAATTTTCCATCTATCTAATTCGGTCTTTAATTCTTGTGTACGAATAGTGACTTTCGGTCTGAACTTATTCTCAACTTCTAAACCTTGATTTGTGATATCATGGTAACCTTCACTCAAGTTAAGATAAACTTCGGCTCCTTCCTCTGGTCGCAACCTGAAGAGGTTCTTTTTAATTGTCTCTGTCGGCCAATTATCTAGATTATCATAAAAGACCTCTTTTATATCTTTAATACCGTCTTCTTTTTTTTCTTCTTCAACCATTTTATTAATCTCCTCGAGATTCTAACTCTTAAGTTTCTTACGTAATTTCTCCCCTAGATTATCTTGATTCAAAGCTAGAATTCTAATTGCTAGGTGTGCAGCATTTTTCCCATTATCAATTCCTACAGTTGCTACTGGGACTCCTGAAGGCATCTGAACAATTGATAATAAAGCATCCATTCCACCAAGTTTAGAAGAAACTGGAACACCAATCACTACTTTCTTCGTTTTACTTGCACAAACACCTGGTAAAGCTGCTGCTAATCCAGCGATGGCAATTATTACTTTTGCTGGAGTTTTCG
>DAOVHJ010000089.1 GCA_030671945.1 Candidatus Heimdallarchaeota archaeon | reverse complement strand
TATTTGATAAGCTAATATTACCGAGAATGGCCAATGAGTAATTTGCATTTAATATTGATTGTAAGAGACGAATGACGTTTTGTCTAGCAAAAATCATAAGTTCAAGATTTTCCTGTTCTAATGCCTGCTGATTCAAGTGGATAAGTGGGATGATTGTGACTGGATAAAGTTCTTGATGAGTAATTGAGGAAGCCAAATCAGATAACATAGTGAGAATTTTGATGCCATGAGTATGAGTTGTTGGCTCAAGACTTAACTCTCGTCCAGTATGAGTCATTATACCCATAAATTTCCTAATTTCTTTTATTTCATTAACTTCAATGTAGATGTTTAGTGCTTGATTTACTGTCGTATCAAGATTTTCGAATTGCTTTTTGTCTATTAAATAACTAACATGTGAGAGATATGCGTTTCCAATTTCAATTTGTAGTTTTGTATTATTTGCATTTTCAGCTGATCGTAATGCTGGTTCAAAAATACGTCTAACAATTCGTGGATTCTTTGTTCTCAGTAGTTTCTTTCCATAATCGAGAAGTGCTTTTGTGAGTTTTTCTAAATCCTTTGCTGCTTTAATTTGAGTGAAGAATTTAATTGTTGAATCTATAAATTGACCAATTAAAACCATTCTTTCTTCTTCAACCTCGAATATTTTCTCATAAGCCGGGCTTAGAACTTGTGTTATTGCTTCAATATAATTAGAAGTAGCTCGACTTGCTTTCTCTGTTTTCTCCTCGAATTCAGAAATCAAATCAGCACCTGCATTCATAAATTGAATGCCAAGCATTGGATCTCCTTCTTTCACAAGTTTAAGTCCGAAATCAATACAACGATTACCGACTTCTGGTAAATAATCTTTAAGACCTGCTTGTAGAGCTAATTCCATTGCTTTAGAGAAGTAAAGTGCTGCTATGTCGTAATTCTTTTCATTAAGCATTTTTCCACCGAGATTTATAAAAATTTCAGAGATAACCATGATACGTTCTGGTTGACCTAATGCAATGAACAGTTCTCCGGAAAGCTCAACAAGAGGTACTCCAACAATAATGTTTGAATTATCGATTTGCTTTCTACCCTCGGTGATGAGATTATTAACAATATCACTTGCTTCTTTGCCAAGGCCACCTCGTGCTAGCAAATGAATGCCATTTCGAAACGCTTCAACTGCAGCATTCATTTCATTTCGTTTTATGAGTGTTTCTCCAAGGTCAATGCTAATTTGCCCAATACCTACTAAATCATTAATTGTTCGCAAAATACCAATACCTGAAGCAAGAATAATGTGAGATGCTTCGAGTTTCCCTTCATCTCGAAGAATAATACCTTGATTTCTACAGACAGTAGCAAGATGCTTAATTGCTGGTTCATCAGTAATCTGTACGGTTTTCTCCATTCCTTTATCGATTAATCTGCTTCCTTCAACATTCTTTCCATAGGAAATTAGTAAAGCAGCACCTACAAAGCATCGTTCAACACCACCCACCATATCTCCTTTTGAGAATAAAGTGTCAATAGAAGTATTAATGATATGATATCCTTCTTTGTCTTTTCCAATTTCAATGAAGTTTTTAGCATTGCCAAACATCTTATCTGTTGCTAACATTAATTCATTTCCAGCAATTAATGATTCAAATGCAATTGGCAAATATCTGAAAGAAGTTTCAAAATCCATATTCTTCTGTAATTCATAAGATATATCAAAAATAGCATTACCGAGACTGATTAAACGATTAAGCTTTCCAGTTCGGTTGAAAAGACTGAAACTTTCTTTGAAGAGCTCAATGGATTTCTCATAATTCTTTATATCAAAGAAAGTTTGCCCCTCAATAATACAAAGTCTTCCAGTAAATTCTTCTCCAACAATTGATCCAATTGTTAGCGCTACTTCCCATAAACGTAAACCAGCTTCAGGATTACTGCTTTTCATATTAGCAGTCCCAAAAGCCATCACCTTGAGAGCTGTTTCTTCAACTTCTTTCATTCGTCCATTTAGTTCAAGGATTTTAGCGATTTTCCCATAACAAAGTATCGCATTTTCAATACTATTCCTAGCCATTAAAACATTTACAAGTTCTTCAAGAAATTGGATTGCTTCATCTACGATTTGTACTTCTGTTAAGATTTCAGCACCACGTATACCCCAAGAAACTGCAACTTCATTGTTTTCCAATTTTAGAAATTCTTCACAAGTCCTGATGCACATTGCAGCAGCTTCTTCATGTTTGTTTACCTTTTGGAGAATATTGATTGATAAATTCAGATATTTTGTTGCTCCAATAAGATCCTCTTTAGAAATAAGATCAGTTGAGAAACTAGTAACTTCTGCAGCAAGCTCACTTATACGTTTGATATTCTTCATATTAATGTATGTTTCATAGGTTTTCTTCAGACTTTCATAAGCTGCATCATGAAGGAGTTCTTTTGAATAAGTGATCCATTCCTTATAATTTACCTCGCTTTTAAATTCTAAATCGCCAATTTGTTTAGTAAGATCTTCCGCGACCGCAAAGTATGTTTGACTCATTTTTTCTCGGTCATCTTCACCTGCTTTGGTTGAAGTAATTTTACTGGTAGCAATTTCAATGGCAATCTCGTTAATGACATTGATTAATTTCTTTAATTCATTAGATTTCTTAAGTGTTAATCGAATATCCCCTGCTACTTTCATTTCTCTTAATCCATGTTCAAAATCATTAGCTGAAATGAAATATCTGCCTAATATAATATGAAGATCAGCAGCTGAGCTCTTATCATTTAACTTGAGATAATAAGCAACTGCTTTGTTTAGTAGATCAATTCCAAGATGAGGATTAACACTTCCTAAGAATCGTTCCCCTTCAATCCTAGCTGTTTGTGCTGCTTGTATTTTCTGATCGGATTTATTTAATGCTTCAAGACCTAGTATAATGAAATTATTCGAGTCTTCGAAAAGTTTTTTCTGGAAAATCTCTCTACCTCGTTCAATTATTTCTGCTCCTAAAGCAACAGCATTTCTAATTGATGACTCAATGTAATAACTAATTGCTTGCTCATAATACTTAATGGACAAGGCAAATTCATTTTTTTCAACAAATAGCTTTGCTATATCACTTGCACGATTTGCAGCAGCTTCTTTGCTAACAGCAAGCTCAATTCTAATAGTAGTTTCAAATCCTTTTTCTGCAATATCAGTAGCGCCAGTATTTAATTGACTAGAAAAAGTTTCAAAACAATGTTCTGCGACTGTACGGACTATTTTGGGATCAACATCCATTTCGCTATCAACAGATGCTAATAAATAGTAATGGTGTGCTTTGTCAATATTTCCATTTTCAGAATGATATCTCCCAAGAGCAGATAATACTCTAGCTGCTTCTTCAGGTTGTTTTGCTTTAATGAATTCATCTGCTCCTTGTTCAAACAAAGGATTAGCATATTCAGTAATATTTTTCCTTAGAAAATCAGTTGCAAATCCTACCAAAACTTTTGCTGCTCTTTCATTTTCTCCGGCTTCCGCAAGGACTTTCCCACTTCCTCTTGCGGATTCCATAGTTACTTCATTAAGTTCTTCAGTGTCAAATTTTCGTACATTACTAATATGTTCTTCAATTGTCTCAACTACGGCATTTATATCACGCTTGATTAGTGAACGAGCTAGAACTTCATTAAATTCACAAGCAGCCTTCCAAAGGTCTCGAGCATAAATAATATCTCCGGATTTTATACATTGTTCAGTATATTTTGTAGCAATCTCTACAAGTGGTTTGAATTTTTGTTCTCGAAGATTTTCTGGGATTGCTTCAGCTGTAAGTTTTAATCGCTCCAAGGCAATATCTAAATGACCTTCTTGTAATAATCGTTCTGCTAATTTAAAGTAGACTTCTGATGCTTCTTCTTCTTTGCCAATTTTAAGATAAAAACTAGCTGCTTTAGTAGCCAGGTCAATACCAGTTTGGAGCTGTCTTACATTAAACATAGATTGCCAGGCTGCATCGAAAGTATCTGCAGCTAAATCAATTTGATCAAAAGCGATAAAGAATTCTGTAACCAGGCGATAAAATAATTCAGCATAATGAAAATCGTTCTTACTGAATCTTTCTTGAGCTAGTTGACGAATCATACTTGGAGCGTCCATTCTCATATCGCTTTCAGGAAGCTCCGTTAAGGGATCAATCATCATACGGAGTGATTCGTATGCTAGTTGAAATTTATTGTACTTTAGAAGCAGTTCAGCTTGTTTAAGATAAATGCTAACTTCGAATTCCCTATCTACACTTCGACCAAGTTCAATGGCAATTCTAAAGTAGTCTCTTCCGATAGGATACCTTTCATCAGTATATAATTGCAAACCAATTGAAGTAACATTGGATCCAAAATCAATTGCCTCTTGATCTATTCCAACTTCAACAAAATAATCTTTAGCAGTTTCATAATACGGAATTGCTATATCGGATAATCCCTTTGAAAAGATAGCTAAACCAATCAATGAGAGCTCTTTCGCAAGAATGAGAATTGCAGGTTTCGCTTTTCGAGTAATACAGATATCCTTGGCATGGGTAATTATTCTTGTTGCGACATTATTGTCAAATTGTACAGCCTCTACTTTGGATATCTTTTGTTCGGGATTCAAAATTTCGGGAATTTTAAATTCAACAAATACAACATAAGAATTCATTAATTGTTCAGTTACAGCGAGAATTTTTCCTTCATCTGCTTTTAGACTTAACACAAATTTTACAGCTTGATCCAAGTAATTTTCTGCCATTTCTTCATTGCGATTCTCTAAATGTTTGTTGAAAATCTTGAGGTAAATGTCGATTATTTTTTCTTCGTGTTTAGCTTTTCCATATAGCTTTTTTGCTTTCTTAATAGTTTCTTGACCTTGCTTTTCGTCATCCTCTCTAAGTCTTGCTCTAGACAAAATCTTTGCAGCCAAGTCTGCATAATCATTTGCTGCCTCGAGTGTTAAATCAGTAGTCTCTCGTTTTAATTTATCATACAATCTAATTTGGATTTCTGACAGTTGAGCTGCTTTCTCAAATTGATCATCATTTTTCCTATAAAGATCTTTTACATTAGCAAGAAAGACATCAATTTCCCCGAAAAAATTATCGGGATTTTTTACTTTTAATTTATCTAGTTCTCGGAGAAGTCCTTCTGCTGTGAGAAAAATAAGTCTTCTATCATTGGTTCCAGCGATACTAGAGGTAATTTCTGTTAATAATCTACAAGCTTCTTCTTCATTTCCTTTTTTCTTTAACTCTTTTACAAGTTTAAAGAATTCATCTATAGCAGCTCTATAAGTGCCAGGTTTGAGAAGCTGTCGGGCTTTTTCGATATTTTCAAACATCCTTTAAATCCACACACGAAGTTTTAAGCCTATGATTTTTCTTTAAATCATATGTTTATTATTGTTTTTTTATCTGCCTTTATACTAAACTATCTTATTCAAATAAAAATTATGTTAAACAAGATGTTTCTAGATATAAATTTCTCTTATCTTGCAATTTTGTGCCAGATAGCTAATAATTATTAATCTGAAGGGGATTATGTATGAAATTAAATAATTGGAGATTCATTTAATGGATTTATCTGTGACTTTTCATGGGGCTGTCGGCCGAACAACCGGATCTGCTCATATCATCCAAGCAGGAAATAAACGAGTCTTATTAGATTGTGGAATGATACAAGGCATTCCTCATCATTATAATCGTAAGTTTTCCTTTAATCCTAAAAGCATTGATTACTTAGTGCTTTCCCACGCCCATATCGACCATTCGGGTCGTATACCTTTACTTTACCAACAAGGATACGAAGGATCAGTATATTGTACTCCCGCTACCAAAGATCTTTTGAAAATTCTGCTTTTAGATGCTGTGAAAATCTCAAAGGAAGAAGCAAGGAAAGCAAGTAGAAGGAAACAAAGGGGAGGAATAGAACCACTATATGATGAAGAAGATGTCTTTGAAGCGCTAAAAAATATTATTACTGTGCCTTATCATAAAACCAAAACAATAGAGAAAAACATCTCATTCAAGTATATAGATGCAGGTCATATAATAGGTTCAGCACAACCAATACTGGATTTCGATGGAACTAAAATTGCGTTCACTGGAGATTTAGGTCAGAACGGAATACCTCTAATTAAAAATCCTGATCCGATAGAGGAAACACATTATCTAATAACAGAATCTACCTATGGAGATCGAATTCATCCACCGATGGAAAAAGCAAGAGATATGTTATTGGATTATGCAAAACATGTATCACAAGAAGGAGGAAAACTAATAATTCCTTCGTTTGCTGTTGGGAGAACTCAAATTCTAATTTATTTCTTAAATGAAATTTTCGAAAAAGGAGAAATTGATAGAACTCCCGTTTATATTGATTCACCGATGGCTATCAACGCCACAGAAGTTTACCTGGATCATCCTGAATGTTTTGACAAAGAAACCTTGAGCTTGCTGAAATCGGGAGATAACCCCCTAACTTTCCCTGAATTAAGGTATTCAAAGAGTTCTCGGGAATCTCGTGCTATTCGATCAGGTTGGGAAACATGTGTTGTTTTTGCCGGGTCTGGGATGTGTACCGGAGGTAGAATCCTAAGTCATCTAATAAATGAATTACCAACGAGAAAATCTGTTGTACTTTTTGTGGGATATCAAGCAAAGGGAACTCTAGGACGAAAAATCGTTGAGGGTGCAGAGGAAGTGGAGATCTATCAAAAGAAAATACCAGTTAAAGCACAAATAAAAATGATTAGAGGATTCAGTGCACACGCAGATAAACGAGAGCTAAGAGCTCATATCGAACGAATAAAGAAGAAACCACTGAAAACATTTGTCTTGCATGGAGATGCTGAGCAATCTTTGACTTTTGCAGCTGAGCTACGAAACATCCTAAGAATTTGGGCTCGAGTACCTGAGTATCGACAAGAATACCGTTTACGTTCTATTGGTTAGGAATAAAATATCCTTATGAAATCAACTTGCTTGTGTGAAAACTTTAGCATAAGGACTACCATAAACATTAGCAACTAATATCATATTTAATTCTGTTAATATGGGTTCTACAAGGGAAAGCTCGTAATCCCGCACTACAACATATGTTCCTTTTTGACTGTACAGATATCTAAAATAACTTGAATTATAAACTTGAGTAAAAGGAAGCAAAGGGGATCTTATCTTCAGAAAATAACATGTCACGTTTACATCAAGATAGGCATATCCACCAGTGTACCACACCGTTTCAAAAACAATAACTGTCTCTACATCATCTTGTTCTCCAACCCAATACATCGCATTACAAATACCGGAATTCCCTTTCCACATTTGTTTAAAATTATAATTCGCCAGGAATAGGGATGTAGATCCTAAAAAGATTATAATGAAACTCAGAAGAATATGTTGATTTCTCTTAGATTGAAGAGTAGTAACCACTCTCTGGATGCCAGCTGCAACCATAATCATACATAACGGAAGAATAGTCATAATAAATCTGAATTCTTTATGAGCAAGAAAAGAAAAGACAACAATCCAAAAAATAGTAATGCACAAAATCATTATCTTTGTTTTGATTTTCTTCTTATAACTAAAACCAAAAATGAAGAACATAACAAGTATAGGTAAGAAGTAATAAGCAAAATCTGTATAGAAACCAGTAAAATAGGTATACCAGGGACTAGAACCATGAATAGCACTTAGTCCTTCTATTATGTTATATCTGAAAAAATTAATGGGAGAATGAAGAAAACCACCCCAAGTGAAATGATCTAAGATTCCTTGCACAAGAACCATGAAGAAGGATCCGATAATGAAACCGCCCCCGATTGCTAGATCTTTAGTCATATTGGCAGAAAACTTTGTATCTAGAAATTCTTCTCTCGGTTTCTTTGAAATCCTTGAGATTAAATTCTTTATTCTTCTAATGGTATTTGATCCTAGCTCACGGATTGGTTTTGCCCACAATACAAGAATAATGGGTATTCCCATTAGAGCAGAAGGAAAACGAATCATAAAAGATAATCCTGTAAAAATGCCGGACGACAACGCTAAGAAAAATCGTTTCTTTACTGAAGTTGTACTTTTTAGTGCTTTATACGCAAGAAAAATACTCAGAAAAATAAGATCGGTTGACATAGAATCTGTCATGGTTCTACTGGACCAAAAAGGAAAGAACCACCAGAAACCAATCAGAAATGCACTTATTAAACCAATTCTTTTGTTAAAAATTTCCTTGCCAAAAAAATAAGCAACGATTACAGACACAATTGAGAATGATGCGAGGAATAATCTGGCTGCAAAAACTAAGCTCAAAGGATTAGTAACGCCAAAAAACATCGCAACCCTATAGACTGCTACGAATATAAAGACAAAAAACCAGGAACGAGCACCCCCAAAGGCCTTATTTAAATCATATTCCCAAGGAATTGTTTGTCCAGTGCCAAATTCTCCGAATATCCTAAAATGAACCATTTCAATCGCTTGAAAAACCTCATCAGGATGAACAAATCCTTGTGATTCACTAGCAGCTATGACTCGTACAATTAGTGATCCGATAATTATAGCTACTAAAGGTAAGGAACTGAAAATTTTATTGAATATTTTCTTGTTGAGAAGTTTGTTAAAAGGTTGCAATAATTGTGCACTAAAGGTATTCTCAGAAAGGACTTCAATATTCGAGACTTCTACAGCTGTAGTCT
>DAOVHJ010000160.1 GCA_030671945.1 Candidatus Heimdallarchaeota archaeon | reverse complement strand
TGGTAATATAATGTTTGAATTTAATTATTCAAATCTTCTATTTATCAAAGATGTATCAGATCCATATGAACCAATTCTATTCTCTACTTATAGCTTACAAACTGGAGGATCAATTTCAAGTGTGGAAGTCTCTGAGGATTTGTTGTTTCTAATTAAACGCTTCAGAAATGGTATGGGGATAGAAATTGTTGATATAAGTTCACTAAACAATCCAACTTACAAAGGTGTTTATTCAACTTATGATATGGAATTATATAGCTATCATTTTCCAACAGAAGAGAGAAATTCATTCTATGTAACTGATAATCTAATATTTTGTATGGGAAGAGATGAGGGTTTAGCAGTGCTCAAAATCTTAGATTATACAAATATGAGTAATATCATTGAGATTGGGGAATATTCAACAAATTTCTATGGTACTTGGGGATATGAATTATTTACGCAGTTTATTTCCCATGATATTTTAATTATCAAAAAAAATGATGGTATACTTCATTATGTAAACATTGCTGATAAATCACAACCAGAATATTTAGGAGAGTATATTGTTCCTTCCGAATATAGAAGAGCTTTTTTCATGGTTACGATTCATGGAAATGAATTATTCTCTTTTAAGGCAAACTCTTTGTGTGTTTTCAATTTAGATAATGTAAGCAATCCTGTTTTTGATAGAAAAATAGTATTGCACAATGAAACTGAAGTGGTTGTAATTGATACTGCTTTTGATCAGAATTGTTTGTTTGCTGTGAGTCATCAGGAATTGGAAGTTTTTTATTTGAACGATAAAACTTCGAATAATAGTCTTAGTAGATATGTTTGTATTGATAAGGGATATCACATGTTCTTTTGGGGGGTTATTAGTGATAACCGAATCTATATGGGACGAGAAACTGAATTCGAAGGAAGAACTTTGTTCATAATTGATTTTACAAACTTATTCAATCTAGTTCACATTTATCCTGATCCTGATGATGCAAGAACTCATCAAGGTTGGTTTCCACAAGTACCCGTGGTTATTCCATACTTGAGCATTACTATGTCCATATTGATAGTCTATGCTTTCAAGAAGTGGAAAAGTAAAAAGAAGGAATAGGTTCAACCATTATTTTGATTTATTCCTTTTCTCTAATCTTTTTTGTTTTCGTTTTTTTCGCATATTCTTACTATAATGTGGTGATAGCATTAATAGAAACGGTCGAACAATTGGCTTGAACATACGAGCTAGTACTCTAGCTGCTCTTGTATTATCAACCATTTCTTGATAGAGATCTTTCATGTTATGTTTTTGGAATTGTAGTAATTTTTCTAATTCAGTAGTATCATAAAAACAACAATGGAATGGTTCTGTACTAAAAGCTTCATCCGGTAACATGTCTACTCCCATGAATGGCAACATGTTCTCAAGAAATTCTTTATAATATATTTGAGATTCTTTCCCGCCACCAAGGTTGTACACGTTACCAAACATTTCATTTTTCTCAATTGTATTTGCTATTGCTAAACCAGCATCTAAAGTGTGGGTGAATTCAATTGGTGTATCTAATGGCATACGAAACATTAATGGTGTGAGAGCAATATTCTCTGCGTTTGGAATATAGCTAAGTCTGAAGATAACAAATTCGATTCCAGATTCTCGAATATATTCTTCTGATTTTATTTTTGTTACTGCATAGAAATCATCGGGACTTGGATTGAACGGATAATTGATATCTATACAATGCTCCCCAAGTTCTCTTACATCTCCATACACAGCAACTGATGAAGTATAGACCATTCTTGGTTTGGATGATTGCTTCAAAATTGCATTGACTATATTTTTAGTTCCTCCAAAATTGATATCAAAAGTTCGTTTTCTACTCCTATTAGCAGCAGGCGGGATAATCGCTCCAATATGGAGAACAATATCTTGACCTTGAACTGCTTTTTCTACTTTCTTTGAATTGCGCAAGTCCCCCCAAATGATCTTAACGTCTTTCTTGAATTTCCTTGATTCTTTTCGATTAACAAGCTTGGGTCTATCAAAACAAGTAATTTCATGTTTATTTTTGGCTATTAAAGCCTTTAAGGTGCTAACACCAACATTGCCAAAAGCTCCTGTTACTAAAACTTTCATTTCTAACTAATCCTCTATATAGTTGTAATAGATGTAATAAGACTCCTGTTTTGCATTTAAAGTCTGAAAAATATTAGTCTAGTCAACATAAGAATCTTCCGTTTTCTTAACTATTCGTGAGTAACTACTCAAGTATAGATTTTGTTGAAATAATTATCTAAGTAAATCGTCTCAAAAATATCATCATCATTGGCATAGAAAATTATAAAAACAAAACGATAGAAAATGAGTCAATTATTGCATGAAGAGAATTATCATTACTTGCACCTTAAATATTGGTGATAATTAAATGAACCAGAAAACAACCACAGTTGTTAAGGATAAAGATCAAACATTTGAACCCAATTTACTAGCATTTTGTTGTAATTGGTGTTCTTATGCAGGAGCAGATTTAGCAGGACTCTCAAGATTAAAATACCCACCAAATATCAGAATTATTAGAACAATGTGTTCAGGTAGAGTAGATCCAAAGTTTATAATCGATGCTTTTGAGAATGGCGCTGATGGAGTGCTCATCGCTGCTTGTCACCTTGGTGATTGTCATTACATTTCTCAGAACTATAAAACCTACAAAAGAGTGAATTTGCTTCATAAATTGATGGACACATTTGGTTTAGAAAAAGACCGTTTGCGTTTAGAATTTATCTCAGCAGGTGAAGGAAATAAATTTGCTGATACTGTTATCGAGATGGTAGATAAGCTCAAAGAGCTTGGACCAAGCCCTCTAAATAAATAGTTGGAGGAAGAATCTTGGATACAATCGAATACAGCTCACGAGATAAAGAGTTAGCTAATAAAATAAAAGCTATTTCAGATGAAGCAAAACCAGAGGACTGCTACACCTGTATAAAATGTACAAATGGGTGTCCAGCAAACAAGATTTTTGAAGGATTTGCTCCTCATAAAATTCAAGTTGCAGCTCATATGGGTTTTGTTGAAGATCTAATAGAGTCAGGCATTCTGTGGTATTGTATGAATTGTTTAACTTGCCAAACAAGATGCCCAATGAAAACATCTCCAGTACAAACTATCAGTTCTCTCACTAATATTTCTGTTAATCGTGGGATAGCTCCACCAAAAGCATTCACAGAAATGATTCGAGCAGTAAAAGCAAATGGAGCGATCATTCAACCTCGAGAAGCACAAACAACTGATTTCGATTTCCTTACTCGAGATGATTTAGAATTACCAGCAAGAGGGATAAAAGATCCTGTAAAATTCCAAGAAGCTCTGAAAATAGTAGGAGCTGACCAGGTGCTTGAAATAAAGAAAGCGGAGGAAGAAATATGAAATACGGGTTCTTCACAGGTTGTACCTCTCAAGCAGATAGTTACGAAAATGAGATAAGCTCTCGAGTAATTTTGACACATTATGGAATCGATTTTCAAGACATTGAAGATCAAAGCTGTTGTGGAACACCTATAAAGACTACAAAGCATTCTATGTGGGCTTTCCTAGCTGCCAGAGTTCATGCCTTAGCAAAGAAACAAGGTTATGAAGCAATCGCCACAATTTGTAATGGTTGCGATCTTTCCCTCAGCGAACTATCTCATGAATTAGAGCATCACCCGGATGTTGTTGAATTAATCAATGAAGCTTTAGCAAAAGAAGGCTTACATTATGATGGTTCTCTTCCCGTTAGAAATATTCTTGAGATTCTCTATGAAGATATAGGTCTCGAGACGATTGAGAAGAGTGTCAAAAAGAAGCTTACGGGATTTGTTACTGCTGCTCATTATGGTTGCCATGCTATTAGACCTAAAACCATTAAGCGTCCCGATAATCATGAACAACCAACACATATCCAAGAGATTTTAGAAATTCTTGGTGCAAAATCACCTGTCTATCCTGAACTTCTTGACTGCTGTTCTGCGACAACTATTGGTGTTGATGCAGAAAAAGCGCTCAAAGTTTCAGGAGAAAAAGTCGAAATCATGAAGCTAAGAGGCTACAATAGTATAGCAAATATTTGTCCCTTCTGCCACAAACAACTTGGAGCTTCCCAAGATGTTGCTGGAAAAGTTTTAGGAAAGGACGTGAAACTCCCTGCTATGTATCTTTCTCAGTACATTGGTTTAGCTTTAGGCATGGACGAAGAAAAACTTGGATTACAATTCAATCTCACTGGTTGGGAAGAATTAGTCAATAAATAAATAAAATAAATAAAAAGTGAAGATTCATTTCTTCACATTCTTTTATCTACTCATTACCTATTGTGTTAGATCTCTTTCTTTTATTTCTTGAATTAACTTAGTGAAGCATAGGTAAATACGACTGTAAATGCTAAGCACCAAATGAGGACTGAGTTAACTTCTGCGAGGTTTGTACTTCCTGAAATACTCATACTAAATCTTCCTTCATTGTATGGTAACTGTCCTAAATCGACATAAGGACCAGGACTATCAGCTATGCCAATAAATGAGGTTTTATTTGAAAGATAGACATACAAATCAGGTCCATTTGCAATCTCAACTCTATCAAATTGAAGTTGTAAACTACCATTCACTAATTGCACAATTTGGACTTTTCCTGTACCCCAATGTGAAGTATCAATTGCTACAAAATTTCCATCAGAGAGAACAGTTCCCGGTTCTAGTTGTTCGTTCACCCCACCAAGTGGATTCAACCAGAAATATAAGCCTAACCCAGTACCAGTTCCTGCAAGAATGATAACTGAAAGAGCAATTATGATAATTTTTCTCTTCATAAATAAACAATAATGATTGTGAGTATTAAATAAAACGATTAAAATTATGAGAAAAAAGTGTTATTAAACTAAATAAAGTCCGTCAAACCTCTGATTGTGATTTAGTTTACTAATTTTAAATCCTTTATTAAATGAAATAAGGAATTAGCGATTATACTTATTTTAGAAACAAAAACTCGAAATCCTTAAATTTTTGGGAACGGATTATCACATAGTGTAATCTATGAGTTTGAGATTTTTCTTTTATATTATAATTCAAATATTGTTGTTCCCCATAACAATTATTGGGACTATTTACACATATCTAATAGTTCTCTATAAAGCTAAAAAATCTGGTATTTCTGGAACTGCAGCCGATCCTCTTTCTTATCGTTGGCTTCTTCACTACTCTGGTGAACGAACTGATGAAGCTTGTGAAAAACTGATAGAAAAATTATCGATCATATCAATATTTGATATAAAATTCTCAGTATTTTCGATGATTGTAGGAATGAAACTAACGGGATATATTCCAAAACTCTTTCAATTTATTGAACCTGGCAAAGAAACTCTTATTAAAATGCAGAATGTAAGGATAGAATTTTTCGATCGAACTATCGAGAATCATAAAAATGAATTGGATCAATTTGTTATCATGGGAGCGGGTTATGATACAAGAGCCTATAAGTTCTTTCAGAATGGGAAAATAATAGTATTTGAAATCGATTTGGAAGGTACTCAGACTCACAAAATAAGTGCCTTAAAAGAAGCAGGATTAGAAACCAACTTTATTAACTTCGTTCCAGTTGATTTTAATAATGAATCCTGGGTTGACAAACTTATCTTAGCTGGTTTTCAAAAAGGAAAACGAACATTGTTTCTCTGGGAAGGAGTTACACTATATCTTTCAGAAGAAGTTGTCAAACAGACGATTAATGCTATATCTGAAATCTCAGGTGAAGGTAGCGTGTTAGCTTTCGATATCTATTCCCAAAGTTTTGTGAATCCAAAAATCTTTAGTTGGAAAATGATGGGAAAACTATTGGATAAAACTGGGGAAAAATTCAAATTTGGTATAGATATGTCTAAAAATCCTGAAGAAGAGAGCATAAAACTGCTGAAAAGAAGTGGTTTTATTGTAAACCGAATTAGAATCATGGGTAAACCAAAGGGAAGTCTTGGGTATTTTGCTTGTGTAGTTGAAGCATTAAAATAACTATTTCATTATATTGAGCTCACTCAGGAATGCTAGTCTAAAACAGTACTAGTTCTTGTAATAATAGTTATGATAACTTTTCTCTTCATTTATAAACAATAGAAAGATAGAATACTAAATTAAACGTATGAAATTGTAAGGAAAAATTGTTGAAAAACTAAACATTATTTGTATTTCTTATCATTTTTTCATGCTTGGAATATAAAAGAGATTTATACTTTATTTTACAAGTTTCATTATAATCAGATGTCATAAAATTAAATTCATTTCGTACTTTTTTTAAATTACCAGTCTTTGCTAATAAAAACAAAAACGATTGATGATAAAAAAAATCATAAACAAAAATAAATCCACCAATAAATGTACATATATCAGAAAAGGAATAATTAATACAAAAAGCTACTT
>DAOVHJ010000014.1 GCA_030671945.1 Candidatus Heimdallarchaeota archaeon | reverse complement strand
CACCCATTTCAGCTGAACGATCAGCTAGTTTATCACCAACAATTAAATCAAGCGCTTTCATAGCAACAGCCGAACCTAGAGGATTACCACCGAAAGTTGAACCATGAACACCCGGAACAATGACATCTGGACCAATGATTTCTGTTGTGGTTATTACAGCAGAAACTGGATAAACACCTCCACCAAGTGCTTTTCCAAGCAAGTACATATCTGGTTGGACATTCTCATGATCACAAGCAAAAAGTTTGCCAGTTCGTCCTAAACCAGTTTGGATCTCATCTGCAATCATTAACACATTGTATTTTGTACAAATTTCTCGAGCTTTCTTGAGGAATCCTTTACCAGGATGAATGACTCCTGCTTCTCCTTGCATTGGTTCAAATAAGAATCCAGCAACGTTCTCAGGACCCAATTCCAAAATTCTATTCTCAAGTTCTTCTGCATCTCCATACGTTATTGTAACAAAACCAGGAGTGTAAGGACCAAAATTACCGAAATAACGCCCATGACTAATATCAGTGCTGAACCCAACAATGGTAATTGTTCTTCCATGGAAGTTGTCTTTACAAACAATGATTTTTGCTTGATCTTTTGGAATCTTCTTCTTAATATAACCCCAAGCTCGGGCGACTTTCAAACCAGTTTCAACTGCTTCTGCTCCGGTATTCATTGGGAGAGCCATGACGCCAGTTTTCTTTGGGTCATTCACATGTGGTTTCATGACATCACATAATTGCTTTAAGAAAGGACCCATTTTATCGTTATGAAATGCTCGAGATGTTAGTGTAAGAAGATCTGCTTGATCTTTAAGAGCTTTAATAATTTCAGGATGACGATGTCCTGTGTTATGACTTGAATATGCTGACAAGCAGTCCAAGTATTTCTTCCCTTCTGGATCATAAACCCATACGCCCTCTGCTTTTGAAATTACCACAGATATTGGATGGTAATTGTGGGCTCCATAGGTTGTATCCATTTCCATGAGTTCTTTTGAACTTGGCATAATTATCTTAACCTTGATTTTATAGAAAATATATTTTTTTTTCTTGCTTAAACACAAAATGCTCTTCTTAATAAAATTGTTGGATAAGCTGAATTAGTCAATCAATAAACAAATAAGTTGAAAAATTTACTAGTTTATAGTTAGCTATTGTTCGATTCAAAGATCTGGTGTGGTAAATGAAGAGGGCAACTGTCAAAAAGCATGAATATATTGTTGCCTTATCTAAAAAATTAGCAAAGCATTTACTTTCTAACTAATTGCACTTTACCTAATTATACAACTTGATTTTTCTGGTATGCCAAGATGGAAATAAATTCGTACGCAATATTAGAAGCAAGTAAAGCTGTAATCTCTGAAGGATCTAATGCAGGTAAAACCTCAACTATATCAAATCCAACAAAATTGAGATCTTTTAATCCTCGAATTATTGTTATAGCTTCTCCGCTGGTTACTCCTCCTACTTCAGGAGTTCCAGTACCAGGTGCAAAAGCTGGATCAACGAAATCCACATCAAAGGAAAGAAATACTTTCTTATCTCCAATTCTTTTTTGGATTCGCTGGATTAGTTTTTCAACACCCATTTCTTGTAATTCTGCCATTGTAATAATTTCAAAACCCAATTTTTTCGGAATTTCTAGGTGATTTTCTGAATAAGTGGAACCACGTAAGCCAACTTGAATTGAATGATTTACAAGAAGTAAATTCTCTTCAACAGCTCTAGCAAATGGAGTGCCATGATTATATGGTTTCCCAAAATATTCATCTGAAGTATCACTGTGAGCATCAAAGTGCACCAGGGCAATTGGTCCATGTTTCTTAGCTACCACTCTAAGCTCTGGCAAAGTGATTGCATGATCCCCGCCTAGTAGAATTGGGACAACTCCTGCTTCAACAACTGGTAAAAGATCTTTTTCAATTTCCTTGAAACTATCTTCAATGTATCCTGGAATAACAGATAAATCCCCATAATCTACTCCTGAGAGATGCTCAAAAGGACTAACATTCAATATTGGATTATGGTGTCTAAGCAAAGCTGATACTTTTCTAATTGCTGCTGGCCCTTCTCTTTGACCTGTTCTAAATGATGCTCCAGCATCAGATGGCACTCCTATTATTGCAAAATCAATATCTTTTGTAGTCTGCTTATGAGGTAATCGCATAAACGTTTTTACTCCAGAGAATCTGGGTGACTTCAGTGGATCTTTTGGTTTGTATTTGTTCAGCTTTAACACCTTTTATTCATACTTTTTCAAGAGGGTGGAATCCTACAGATAGAATTAGATGAAACAATCTTAAAACATTTCTTACTAAATTTCAACATTATTTAATCAAGTTTAAAAGAAAGGAGTGCTAAGCTAAATCACTTTTTGTAGTATTTCTTGGCTTCTTTCTCGTTTCCGGATTCAAAATTATCCCAGAACTCTTTTGGTGGATGTCGTAAATCATAATCAATTCGAGTGTCATGTAATACTCGAGAGCAATAGGAGTCTCCTTGCATAAGAGTGTGCTCCATTGTTAGAATGATGTGATCACTTGAGTTAGCTCTGAATGCTTCATAATCTCCGTAACAGCAAACAAGATATTTTAATTCAACATCCGTTAGATCTTTCATAGTATCAACCAAAGTTGGACAATTCTTGTTTTTGAAAGCGTATTTTCCATCTTCCAACATAGTATGAACGATTACCCATTCAGATGACGTTGTATCTCCTGTTGTTCGTTCCTCAAATCTCTTTTCAAGGCTAACAAATTTTTCTCTATTTGGTGAGGGATGATCCAAGTGATAGTGAGTGATGTATCGCTTGAATAATTTCATTGCCTCAGTTCTGTCAATTGTCTCTGTTAAAGTTTCCAAGAAATAATAAGAATGATAAATCCATGCTTTTATGAGTGCTTTCCTGGTAATCTGCACTTCAGATGTTTCCCAAGCATTTGTATCTTTTAGCTCCAGTAGATGTACAAAATAATTTAGAGCTACTTTATTCAAGTCGTGGTATTGTTTCAAATTTTTGCATTTAGTAATTATTTTTTCAATCTCTCCGGAAATTTTTTTCACAAAATCTTCTTCTACTAATCCTTGATACTTCCTTGTAAGATTGTTAATATAATCCATAATTATCTCTGGTTTTTCTTTTATTACAAATCCAATAAAATAATCAAGTTTAGCCAAATACATATTCTCAATACTATCTAACAGCTTAAAATCCATGACTTCTTTTAGATAATTTTCATTGAATGTTCCAGTTTGTATGAATTTCATAATTCAATCCTCGATTTCACTAATGGATTTTTGTTTCGGCTAAGAAATGTCGAACACTAGTATTCTTGCTTTAAGTATTAAACTAATTTTGCTTTAGTCTTAAAGAATTCTTCAGTACTAACTATCTTTTTATTTTGTAAAATCTACCAATTACTAACGCGTATGGTGTTTAGGCTTATGCAAGACCTAGTGGATAGTCTACCAGAAAAACCAGGAGTTTACTTTTTCTTTGGTGGTAATGGTGAGATAATCTACATTGGAAAATCCATTAATTTAAAGAAACGCATTTCCGATCATTTTAGAAAAGGAACTGATAAAATCTTCAAGAAAGTTGCTCATGATAGAAGAGGACGACCGCCCATTCCGAAGTTTACTTGGGATTATACTCAGAAGCACTTGGACAGTTTTCCTTCTATGGTCTACAATAAGGAAAGAAAAAAGAAAAACAAAATTATTAACACAACCAAGCAAGTCAAGTACATTGTAACTGAGAGTGATGAAGAAGCATTCACTTTGGAGGGATGCCTGATCTCTGCTTTTCGTCCTTCCATCAATAGAAGTCACTGGAAGTATCCTTTCATTGAGATTACTCTTGGTGAGGATGTTCCTAGAGTTCTTACCAGTTACCAAATCCTTTTACCTGAGAGTTTTATTTTTGGACCTTTCAATGTTGGGTCACCTATTGATTTAGCAATAGATGGTTTTCTGAGGATAATTCCTATCTGCAATAATGAGAATCCAATAAAGCTTAATGGCAAATCTTATCCTTCTTGTCTTAAAGAAAAACTGAAGCATTGCCAAGCTCCCTGTAAAAACGGTGCTTTTGATAAGCGAAAATATCTGGAGCTAATTGATGATTTCATCAATGAATTGGAGAATAAAGGAACTAGAGTTATAACTAAACTTGAGGGTTTAATGAAGATAGAAACAGAGAAGGAAAATTTTGAAGGAGCAGCTGTGCTTAGAGATCGAATTCAAGCTATTGAGTTACTTTTTCATCAGAAAGCAATGCCTACTATCTTGAAAAAGTATTATACTAATATTCAAGAAATCGTGAGTAAAGATACTAAACACATGGAAATTATCGATAAAATTCTGGCAAAAATCAATGTACTGAACTAAATCCATGAAATCGGAATTTTTTTATAAAGCAAAATATGAAGAGAACCATCAATAAAAATATAAATCCTTTTCAATCGCAATCGTTATGTAATTAGAGAGATGTGACTGAACATATCAATCTAGTAAAGAACAAGGAGCAAATATAATTGGCAAAATTTCAATTAAACATTGGCGACCCAAAATCTGGTAAAAGCTTTAAAACTATAGTCGAAGGAGGAAAAGCTACTTTACTAATTGGTAAAAAAATTAGTGAAGAAATTGAGGGTGGCCCAATTGGTTTCCCAGGCTACATTTTCAAAATCACTGGTGGTAGTGATAAAGATGGTTTTCCAATGAGAAGCAATCTTGAAGGTCCTATCCGTAAAAGGATCCTTACCACAGACGGTCAAGGTTTTCGAATCAAAGAACGCGGACTCAGGAAGAGAAAATTAGTAAGGGGAAATACTATAAGTGACGACATCTATCAAGTGAATGTTAGAATCGTTGAAATGGGTAAGAAGAAGATAGATGAATTAATTACAGGATAATAATAGCTGGAGAATAGAATCGTTTTGAGTAAAGAAACTACTTCCGAACCAAAAGAAGAGTCAAAAACAAAAACTACTGTCAGCGAGAGTGAAAAAACTACTCCCGAAAGTAGTCTCAAAGAGGTTAAAGAAACTGAACCAAAGACTACTGAAGAACCAAAGACCACTGAAGAACCAAAGACCACTGAAGAACCAAAGACCACTGAAGAACCAAAGACTGCTGTAGAGACAAAGACCACAAAAAAACCTAAAGCCAAAAAAGCTAAAACCATTAAAACTAAAACCTCTAAAGTTAAACCCTCTAAGAAGGAAGTTGTAGTTATTGACCCAGATGTCTATTCTACCGGGAAACAAGCAGAAGTCAATATCGGAACAATTGGTCATGTTGACCATGGAAAATCAACTCTCGTGAAAGCCTTAACAGGAATTTTTCCTGACACTCATTCTGAAGAGCTAAAACGAGGAATTACTATTCGATTAGGATATGCTGATACTGATATCCGATATTGTTCTAAATGTCCTGAAGACAGCAGATGGACAACTGAAGCTGTTTGTCCTAAATGTAAAGCTGAAACCAAAGTAAAACGCAGGATTTCTTTTGTTGATGCCCCTGGACACGAAGTTTTAATGGCAACTTTATTGACAGGCGCAGCAATTTTTGATGGAGCAATATTAGTTATAGCAGCCAATGAAAAATGTCCTCAAGCTCAAACTCGAGAGCATCTAGCTGCGATGGATGCAGTAGGAATAACCAATATTATTATCGTTCAAAACAAAGTTGAACTTGTTACAGAAGCTGAAGCTAATAAGAGTCATGCTGATATCAAAGCTTTCGTAAAAGGAACAGTTGCAGAGGGAGCACCAATTATTCCAATGAGTGCTGTTCACGGTGCGAACTTGGATATCTTAGTTAAAACAATTGAAGATGTTGTTAAAACTCCAAAAAGAGATGAAAAAGTTGAACCTCGAATGTTTGTTGCTCGATCTTTTGAAGTTAATAAACCGGGGACTGCTCCGAAAGATCTCTTAGGTGGAGTACTTGGAGGATCTATCATCCAAGGTGTTTTGAAAGAAGGGGATGACATCGAAATTGTTCCTGGAGCAAGAATTAACAAACAATACATTCCTGTAAAAACAAAAATCACAAGTATTTATGCAGGAACTCTTGGTAAAGTCAAAGAAGCGAAACCTGGAGGATTAATGTCTATCCGAACAGAAATTGATCCTGCTTACACTCGTTCTGATAATTTAGTTGGAAACATAATTGGTACTCCCGATAAACTTCCACCGGTTTTAGATGAATTGAGTTTAAAAGTTAAATTAATGGATTATGTTGTTGGTTTGGAGGAAAGAACTAAAGTAAAGAATCTAGCAGTTGGTGAGCAACTTATGCTCAATGTTTGGACCGCTATTACTTTAGGTGTTATTACTAGTATTGGGAAAGGTAATATAGTAGTTGTGAAACTTGCGAGACCTGTCTCTGCTGAGAAAAATACTCGAGTGGCAGTATCAAGACGTATTTCAAATCGTTTTAGACTCATTGGTTTCGGAATTACTCAATGAGTGATTTTTCTTATGGGGAGGAAGTATTTTGACTCTTTATGTTGTGCTAGATACAAATATTCTCTTGTTAGCTTCTGAAGGGAAGTTTAATGTTACTAGGGAGATTGAAAGGATAGTTCCTCAGAAACATGAAGTAGTTTATCTCTCAGTATGCCTAAAAGAACTAGAATTTCTAGCTGAAAAACCAAAAATGGCTCGCAAAATCCTTTTTGCTAAGAAACTACTCGAGTCATTAAAGATAATTGAATTTGATCTTATTGATGACATACCAATTGATGATAAGATCATTCAATATGCTATTAGAAATAAATCTCAATGTGTGATTGTTACAAATGACAATGAATTGAAAAAGCGTTTACTAGAACATAGTATTGCGGTTATTTTTATTCGTTCAAAAAGTCATTTAGAACTTGTCGGTACTTTACCGATCTAATGATAGAAATCAATCAGTTCTTTGCCAAGAAGCTTTTAATGCAATTACATCATCTAGAATTGTTTTCGCAGATTTTTCCATAATAACCACTTCAACACCTGCTTGCTTCAATAGTTCTATTCCTTCGGTATCTGAATAATGTCCAGAGAGAACCACTCGTTTTATCATCGAATTTATAATCATTTTCGCACAAATTTTGCAAGGAAAACCAGTCACATAAATAGTGCCATTCTTCGTAGATTCTCCATGTATAGCGCATTGAATTATTGCGTTTTGTTCGCTATGGACACCCCTACAAATTTCGTGTTGTTTACCACTCGGAATCCCAAGATCATCTCTTAAACAACCAATTTCAATACAATGAGGCATATCTTTAGGTGCACCGTTGTAGCCAGTAGATATAACATGATTATTTTGAACGATTACTGCACCAATTTGTCGTCGTAAACATGTAGATCTGGTTGATACTAGTTCAGCCATTGCTGTGAAATATTCATCAACAGTGGGTCTTCTACGAACTGATTTTTTAGCTTTCTTTGCTTGATTTTTTTTCTCTGCCAAATGAATAACCTCATTTTTATGCTGTAAAAGAGCAAACTAATTTTAAGTTTAATGATATAGTGTATAATAATATTTTCTGGTGGATACAAAATGGCCTTTAATAAAGAATTTCTCAAGCATTTTATTGATAAACGAAATGATCTAGACTGGTTTACTAATTTTTATAAAAGCACACCTGGTTCATTTAACTATGAGATAATCTCAAAATGCATACAAAAATACCTCCCACCAGAAGACAGCTTGATTCTAGATATTAGCTTGGATCCAGGAATTTTCTCAGAAATAATTGCTCAAGCTAATAGACGATTGGTCATTGCAGATATTTCCGAAGAACAAATAAAAACTACTCGAGAGAAATTTGAGAATCTGGGACTGAACTCTCAAATTGATCAATTTGCGATTGTTGATGATGTTTATGATCTAAGTCATTTCCAGAGTAATTCTTTTGATATGACCATGAGCCTCTTCAGTACCTTATCATATACTTGTGAAAAACGAAATAAGTTCTTCAATGAAATAGTTCGCGTTACCAAAATTGGAGCTCCCATATTATTTACTGTAAAAAATAAGATTGCCTTCCTTCGTTCTCTAATTCAAGAGAAAAAATTTGAAAAACTCGTCTCGACAACAAAGTCAGGTATCTGGGAGATGCTTGATACACATTACAAGCAATTTGAAGAATTCCCTGATGAACCAGCTTATTATGCATTTACTAGTAAAGAACTCTCAGGATTTTTAGAGAAATATGACTGTGAAATTCTGGAAATGTTTGCAGTAAATAGTCTTAATTTAAAAGATACCAAAAAAATGTCGAAACTACGCGAAAACGAAGACGCATGGAATAATTTGTTAGAAATAGAAAAGAGAATATCAAGTGATACAGGATTAATTGATTCTGGTGAGGAAATTCTAATAGTTGTTAGAAAAAAAGTGATCTAGTCATTTCTTAATTAATCGTTCTTTTATCTTTATCAGTAAAGAATATGGTATGTTCAATTTTCCTATGAAAGGACCCTCATTTAGCTTGCCATGACAATCAGTTCCCCCGCTTTCTAGAAGATCATGTTTTTTTGCTAGTTCTTTGTAAAGCTTAACTTGTTCCTTAGTATGTGAAGGATAGTATACCTCTAAACCCATTAAACCATAACGTTTTTGTTCAGCAATAAATGAATCTAAATCTATCTCAGTAGAGATATAACCTGGATGAGCGAGAATTGGAATTGCTCCAATCTTTTTTAGAAACTCAATTGCTTCTTTTGGTGTCAGTTTGAATCGTGAAACATAACATGGTCCACCTCGTTTCAAAAATTTCTCGAAAACTTCATTCATTGTTTTCGCATAACCATTTCTTAACATAATTTCGCCAATATGTGGTCTTCCAATTAATCCATCAGACAATTCCAAAACCTCCTGAAAAGTTATTTCAGGACCAGCTTTCAGGGAATTGACTTTTTCTATTATTTTCTTAGCTCTAATCTCTCGAGCGTTTTGGATTTCATGTGTAAGTTCCAGCAGTTCTTTGTTTTGAAAATCAAGAAAAAGTCCTACAACATGAATGCTCGAAGAATTTATTTCGGTACTAAATTCAATACCAGGGATAACTTCAATAGGTTCGTTTTCTGCTTCCTCTAACGCTTCTTTAATTCCTCCAACAGTGTCATGATCTGTGATAGCTATTGCTTTCAATTTTAATTCTAAAGCAACTCTAACAACTTGATATGGAGAGAATGTTCCATCTGATGCAGTTGTATGTAAATGTAAATCAATAAATGATTGTTTTTTGTTCGAAGAGTCTGAATTGTTCTTTAGCATATTTTCTGACCTACAATCATCTAGTCAAGAATGTCCTCAACAACTGCTGCAGCGATTACTCTACCTTTCTTCCGAAGTATAACTCTACCCAACTTGGGAATCTCACTTTGTTTCTCAGTGACGATTGGATTCTTGGTTTGTAGTATTACACTCGCTACTTCCTCTGTGAAAACCATAATTGGTTTTCCATCGATATCTCGAGGAGTATTCTTATATTTACTATTCTTCAAGTGAACTTTTACTATGGATTCTATTTCAGCTTCAACATGATTTGAACCTGCATGTAAAATCAAGATATTTCCTAAAACAAGTGGTTGAACACCAAGATAAAGTAAACGAACTTGTATTCTTGGTTTTGAGGATGGAATTTGTTTATCAAGACCAATTACAGCACCTCTTAACAAGTCTTCCTCGGCTTCACCCTTCAATAAGAAATTAATATCCATACCAGAACTTGCAGTTGAAATCTCTTCTTCATCATCCCAAAGGGTTTTCACAGTAGCTTTTCGAATTCCTGGTGCAACTACAACTCGATCATTAACCTTAATTTTGCCACTTATAATACGTCCATAACCAACAAGACCTATACCAGGTTCTTGATAGGCATCATAGACAACTAAACGAAGTTCTTTATCTGAGAGATCTTCTGGAACGCTAACTTTTGCAATTGCTTCTTTTAATGTTGGACCTTTATACCAAGGAATTTTTTCACTGTGAGTTATGAAATTGTCTCCTACTAATCCACTAATTGGAATGAAGGGGATTTTATCCAACATTTTTATCCAGGGACTTTGTATCTTCTTCAAAAAGTCTACTAGAATTTCTTTGCATTCATTGAATCTTACTTCAGAATATTTAGCATTATCCATTTTATTAACGACTACAATAACATCTTTGATTCCTAAAACTGAAGCAATTAGTGTATGCTCGAGAGTTTGACCAGAAGGAGTTAGTTCATTACCAAGTTCTAATCCTGCTTCAATTTCACCTTTACCTGCACTTATAACAAGAATACAAGCATCAGCAGTACTCAATCCAGCTATGGTGTGTTTTGTGAAATCTCTGTGACCAGGATTATCTATTAGAACAAAATCGCGATTATCAATTTCAAAGCGACGAAATGCTATGTCCATTGTCTTACCTTTTTCCTTTTCTTCTTGAAATGCATCCAAAATATATGCCCATTTCCAAGAGGACATTCCTAAACCTTCTGCGTCTGTTTCATGTTTTTTCATTACTCGTGGATCTACAGCACCAATTTGGTAAAGGAAATGACCCATTAAAGTAGATTTTCCATGGTCAACATGACCGATAACTGCTATACTGGTTAATGATTCTTTCTTTGACATTTACTGTTTCCTCTAATCATTGCATAATAGAATATTATAATAGAAAAAAATCTAGAAGAATACGGGCTTTCCAGCTAATTGAATGACTGGTAAATAATTCCATTTTGTGGACGCTGGAGTTGATTCACAGAAACTCCACTTCTCTGACTCTATAGAGCTATATTTAACGAATTTACAGTTCTTTGGTTTCTCATCTAAAATATGATAGAAATACATTGGTAATCCTCTTAAATTGAAATAACCAGCAACACCGGTAAGGAATCCTATATGCCATTTCTTGCTAATATCATCTTTAAAGTATAGAAAATTCAATCCAGCATTTCTTACAGCACTAAAGAAAGCCATTCGCACTAAATCATCCATTGTTGCAAGTTTCATTTTAACAACTGGATGTAATCCATGTTTTCCTTCCATTTGTGAATGTTTTGTTTCTTTATCCATTTTTCGTCCTCAATCGTTTCGCTATTCTATCTTCTTTAATTTTCTTTCTATACGTTTATCATAAAAATCTATGAAAATCCTGCCATTATGGATTTTTCTATTTTCCTATTTAAATTAAACAAATTTTTCTACAAAAATACCTTTCTCAATCTATCTTCAGGGCGGTAAATAAGATCACCCAATTTCTTTGTAATGATTTCTTTAAAATCCTCATATTCATTTAGACAACCCATATTTACATTGTCAAATGTTTCATGAAATGCATTAGCAATTGATTGCATTAAGACTTTTATTGTTCCAGGTCTATCTACACTATCACAGATAGAATAAACAGTTACTACTTGTTTGTCTTTTAACGTGTTTTTGTGTAGAAAGATACTGTATCTTTTCATTTTGAAGGTTTCAGTTTCATCATCGAAGATTTCGACTGCAAAAGCTTGTATTGCTTCTAATAAGCCAGCGGTTAACAAAGAATCAGTTGCCTTGTCATCATAGTAATTTATCTTGACTATGGGGATTCCTCCAAACATAACACCGGCTTCTAGAACTGTCATCCTAATTCTTCCTCAATAATTTTACTCTTCTGATTTTATCCAAACTGGAAAATGGAACTTAATTAATTTTTCTTTTATAAACTTATAAGAGTAATTATTTTGACTTCTTTTTGTTTTTTCGCTTGATACTCTTGAGGATCCAAGGTTTTTCTATCATTTTAATTGTATTCAATGCGAGTTTCATTGTATTTCTCTCATCAAAAACGAGAGCTAGTTTTGCGACAGCTCGAAGATGATGGATAAGTGTATCAAACCATCGATAGATATCTCCAGGATAAGCATATAACAAGTATGCAGTAGAAAGATCTGTTGTTATTTTTAACAGATTCTTGTTTTCCAATCTTGATTCAACTATGATTCTTGAAATTGCCCGTTCTCCACAACCACACCAAGGATTCTCTGTGCATTTACAATTAAAGATATCTTTATTCCATTTTCCCATAGAATCTACAATTAACTTTGGTAGATTGCTGCGTTTTTCTAAAGATGATTCCATAAATTCCAAAACCGAACCAGAAAAGAGATTCGAACCAATATATCGACTTTTTATTGCTTTCTCAATTTCAGCTTGAATTTTAGAGTTAAGATATACAGAAGTAAATGGTTCTAGACCAATAGCAATTTCCAATGGACTTAGAAGCTGTAGCTTCTTCTTTATCTCCCCTGATTCTGTTGGAGATAAAAATGATCTTGAGGTTGCTTTCCCTAGGTTTGTTGACCTCGGTCCTTCTTTGTAAATGTTAATCATTTCTAATTCTTTCAACACTTTCAAAGATTCCTTTAAAGTCTCTGCTGGACCAAGGAAATTTTGAAAGACATCTATCATTTCTTGGAGGGTTGGTTCTCCTAATGATACAATCGATGCTAAGACTTGTTCCAACTGATTTTCCCCTTCCATGAGAGGTTCAACTGGTTCTATTTCTTCAGAGAGAAGCTCAAAAGCAATTGACTCCTCTGTATTTTCCATCGCGCTATGATATTTCCTATTTGGTTGAACTAGAAGAACAACCTTACCGCTATCATGATATCCTAATCTACCAGCTCTTCCAGCCATTTGATGAAATTCAGCAACTGATACCCAGAAAATTCCCATGGCGAGGGATTCAAAAATAACTTGACTAGCTGGAAAATCTACACCAGCACCTAAAGCAGCCGTCGTTATTATTGCTGCGTATTTACCATTTGCAAATCCAAATTCTGCCTTCTTTCTTTCACGGAATGTTAATCCAGAATGATAAACAACGGATTTCAAACCGCCTTTACTCAGCTTAATTGCTAATTCGTAACAATGTTTTCTGGAATTTGTAAACACGATTGTTTGTCCAAAATAACCATAAGTTGATTTTTTATTATATTCTGCTCTTATTAAATCTCTCAAATAGACTTCCTTTTCATCTTGATCTTTAGCTAAAACAACATGTCGTTCTAAAGGAATTGGTCTTGCTTCATGCAACAGAGGTTTTAGTCCAAGATCTCTTGCAAGTTCTTCAGGATTACCTATTGTTGCTGATAAGCCGAGAATCTGAGCATTTGGGAATAATGCTTTCACTCGAGCAACAATCCCATCGATCTCTGCTCCCCTCGATTCATTACTAATCATCTGAATTTCATCAATGATAACTGTCCCAATTTCTCCTAATACCTCAGCCTTTTTATTTCTTAAGAGCAAATCAAAGGCTTCATACGTTGCTGTAATGATATCAGCAGTTCTATAATCTGTGTCAATAATGTATCGTGCTTCATTCCCAACATCTATCTTACTCATCCCTACACGTATAGCTGTTCTCAAACCTACTTTTGAATACTTTTTCTTGAAATCTTCATACTTCTGATTTGTAAGGGCGACAAGTGGACTTAAGTAAATCATCTTTTGTCCTTGTAATGCTTTTGTGACTCCAATTAATTCCCCTATCAGCGTTTTCCCACTACTAGTTCCTGCAACAACTAACAGATCTTCATTTTTGAATAAACCAGCATTGATAGCTTTAACTTGTATTGGCAATAATTTTTTGATTCCATTACTTTTCAGTATCTGCTTTATTCTACCAGGTATTGGTAAATTATCAATTGGTCTTGAATCAGTTAAATCATCTATATCTCCAATGGTATCATATAACGTTAGTTCTGGGTTTCTTGTTGGTCTGAAATCATACTCAAAAGCTTCCAAGACATTATCTACATTTTTGATTTTGTTCAAAATGCGATAGAAATGTCTTTTCCCTGCAGTTGCAATCTTTATTTCCCTTGAATTTATTTCTTTGTCTAATTCATCTCTAGCACATTGCTGACAGGCTTTTCTTCCTGATACTAAGTATTCTCTTTCTTCAGGTAAAATAGTGACATTTTTCTGATCAATCATACATAATCGACAAATTCTTCTAAAAGTTGGTTCATTTATATTGAAGGCCTTGAAGAATTCCAAAAACAACTTGTAGTTTTTTGGTTGGTCATCAAAGGGTATGATAATTCCTTTTGCTTTTCGTAAAACTTGTGTAATGTCCTCAGGTCGTTTGTATTCACTGCCAGTTGTACTGAGTACAACGTATTTGTACGGTCGTAATCTTCCATTTTCAACTATGAATTGCAGCTTCGCCCGTTCTAGGGGCTTCATGCGTAATGCCTTTGCTTTTGCTGGTAGGAGCAGCATATCGACCTGTTGTTTTTCATCGTCAAAATCCATGAGAAAAACAAAGTATTGAAAAGCCTGACTGGACATTTCTCTGAACCTAGTTTTAACAAATGATAGTTTAAGAAAAATCCTAAGAATAATTAAAGTTGTGGAAGCTGTGGATAAAACTACTAAGTCTTTGAATAATAACTAATAATATATCTGGAATTCAAACTTTTCTTCGTCAATTCAAAGTTATATTTTGTTAATGCTGCTCTGATGGTATCAAAATTTGCATATTCGTTTATTCCATCAATGCACAATCCTAACCATTCAGAAATGAGAGTGTTTCGTGGTTCATCAGTATAAGGCAGATAAAGTAGTAATTTAGTTCCATCTTTTGAAACTTGACTTGCTATATTGAGAACTCGTTCTAAATTTGGCATTGAAATTCCCAGTGGATTAAAACCGAAGATCAAATCAACTTTATCTTTGATTATATTATTCAGCATTTCAGATGGATACATTATACTGCTTTCCAAGTTGCTTTTCTCATAGCTTTTAATCGTATATTCGAATGGTTCTTTTAGTGCAGTATTTAGTTGTAAAGAATAAATTTCACTGTCTTGAAAAACAGATGCTAATTGTATTGCACTATAACCCAATCCAAAGTTTATATCAAGAATTTTCTTTGGAGTGCCAATAAACTCCAGTTGTGATATTGCTTCAGAACGTAGTGAATGTAAACTTCGAGACCCATCAATAGTATCAATAAAATAAAGTAATTTTGCTAAATCTATTTTCTCAGTTTCATTGCGGATTATTTCAAGAAGATATTTAGCAAGATACTCATGAAACAAAAAGAGTTGGTTTGCACCATGTTCTCGAAGATAATCTCGAGAAGTAGCTTTTGCAGGTAAAACTCGTCTCCATTTATCAGCTAAAACGAAAACTTCACCTCTTCGCTCAAAATAACCATATTCAGATAATTGAAAAAGCATTTTTCCAAATAATTCTTTCTTCGCATATCTCTTATTATGAGCGATTACTGCTAGATCACAAGGTGTTTTGCAAAAGTTTCCTATCCCTTCATCTTCTGCAATTTGCTGTGCAATGTACGCAGAAAGGATTGATATGTGCTCAAAGAGTTCTTTAGTCAATATTCTCTCACTCAATTTATAGACCTATAAGTTATGAGTTATAACTTTAGGAGTATGGAAACCACAGTAGAAATTTCCATAAATAGATTTCTTATACGGCAATTGATGCCTTAATATAGGAAAATCCCAAATTCTTAGTAGATACAAATAATTTTTTTATATGAGAACATACGAAACCTATGTATCAGTAATAAAACCTAAGAGTGGCAAGTAAAAACTCGAGCTAATACTTAAAGCGAGAAGTTTTTATGTGCTATCTATTATTGATTTTTAGGAAAACAGAAGGTATATACAGTGTCTAAAAAAGTCTTAAGAAGTGTCGGAATAGACCTCGGAACAAGTACT
>DAOVHJ010000124.1 GCA_030671945.1 Candidatus Heimdallarchaeota archaeon | reverse complement strand
TAAAAGATTTAACACAGCTTTCGTAGTTTCAGAATTGAAAGCTAGAGTTTCAGAAACATCGGAAATATCTATAGTTATCCCTGGTTCAGATGTTCTAGCAATATCTAGGGTGTTTTTTATCCACTGTTTCAGATTTTTCATTACATTTTTTCGCTTTTTTTCTGGTACTAAAATTATACATTCAAAATCTCTAGGAATCGCATTTCGAACAGACCCGGCATTTAAAGAACTTAACAATATACTCTCTTGCTGCTCAAGTAAAGCATCAATTCCTAATTTTATAGCATTTAATCTTGGTAAATCTATGTCTACACCAGAATGTCCACCTTTCAGTCCGGAAATAGTTAGTTTGATGCTTTTATGATTTGATTTATTCTCTAGTTTTGAATTGAAAACAAAATCTGTTCCGCCCCCACCTGCGCTACTTATAGTTATTTTACCTACTTCTTCACTATCAATATTTAACAAGTATTTGCCACTAAAGAAACCAGCTTCTAGAGCTAAGGCGCCTGTTAATCCTGTTTCTTCATCGACGGTTAATAGAACCTCTAAAGGACCATGTTTTAAATCAGGAGTTATTAAGGCAGCTAATCCAATAGCCATACCAATACCATTGTCAGCTCCAAGGGAAGTTCCATCTGCTCTTACAGTATCCCCTTCAACAAAAGCATTTATTGGATCCTTTTCAAAATCTATAACTACATTTGGTTGTTTCTGACAAACCATATCTAAATGAGCCTGTAAAATTAATGTGGGAAACTTCTTACAACCTGCTGCTGCATCTTTTGATAAAAGTAGATTGCCAGTTTTATCTTCTTTTATTTTTATGTTATTCTTAGAAGCCCAATTTTTTACCCATTTACGAATCTTCGCTTCCTTTTTGGATAGTCTGGGTACTTTTGTGATTTCCTTAAAAATTTGCCAAACAAGATTTGGTTCAAGTTGCTCTAAAGCTCTATCGGACATTTAAATTCCTCATTATACAATTAACTAGTCTATTTTTGTAAGAAAAAACTTTCTCTTACGTCACTTAATAATTAAATTTTCATTTCTTCACCTATCTTTGCAGCTTCTTTCAAGAATTCTACTCCAAAAAAGAATGCTTCTTTCATTAATTCTAAATTGTTATGATCTTTTGCTATTAATTGAATCAGATTAAAAAATTCAGTTAAATAATTCGAAATGTCTTCATTTTGATATTTTTGACAAAAAAGATCTAATGCTTTAAATTTTGATTTCGCCCAAATTTCTTTTGGTTCTTTCAAGTCATAACTAAGTAATGAATACATTATTGGAAAAATTTTCGTAGCAATCAATCTTGTTCTGCGATAAATTGTCTTATCTGAACAATCAGCAAAGCTTCGTATCGTTGTTCTTATCTCGGAAGGTAAATTTTTCAGAGATCTTATCATTCGAATTTTGAAATTTTCAACATTGTAATCGAGTTCCTTTGGTAGTTCACCATAAAGAATTTTGAAACTACCCTTTACAGGGGGAGTGTACCAATCTGGCATATTCTTTGGGTTGTAGAAGTACATTTGTAGATATTGGGCACCGATTTTTGGGACATCTAAGGTTCCAACTAGATTTTGTATTTCCATACATTTTTCGATTTTTAAATCGAACACATCAAATGAAGACTCTTTTAGAAAAACTTGAATATCTAAATCAGAGAATCCTTCAATTAATCCACCTTTCACTATCGATCCATGAATTAGGAAACAGATAACGTCTTCCTTAAACACCTTTTGAACTGATTCAACAAGGGAAGAAAAAATTGCGTTCTTTTCATCTGAATTCTTATCTGACATTTGCTATCCTTCATAGTAAATGTAAAGTAATTCAATACAAATTTTTCCTAAATAATCTTGAATAATGGTTTGAAAGCAAGAATTAAAAAACAGCAATAAAAATCAACTGTCAGCATTTAATTGGATGTGAATTATATTGGTAGAAATCAAAGAATTGCCTTTTGATGATTCAGAAGATTCAACAATAAATAATGAAGTGAATGATCAAGAGTCAACACCAGAGGAGCTGGAAGAACGCTCAAAAGATGTTTCTAGCTCTCTTTTCAAGAGATTAGGGATAATTGTTTTGCTATTAAGCCTCACAATCTTACCATTAACAATCTTATCGTTTTTTGTACATCCAGGTCAACCTGACGAAACTTCATTACTCATACAACAAATAGTCGGATTTGTTCTTTTTGGGATTGGTTCAGCAATTGGTTCACTTCTATTAATTAACGCTCGTAGAATGAAGAAAAAAGAGGATTATATCTTAGAATTAGTTACTGATGAAGTGATAGAGAATGAGTAGCTTTTCTCTATCGTAATAGATTAATAAGTGAAAAAATCATTTATTGAAAGCTTCTACAAACTGAATCCTTAGCAAATCCATCATTCACCAATTTTTTACAAAGATCTCTAATATTGGATTTACATTTAGAAATATCTGCTACAACAATCCATTCTGCAATTTCCCCACTTTGTATTTGTCTTGATTCACTAGCAACAAGATTGATGTTATTCTCACTTAGAAATGTTGCACATTTTGCTAAAGCTCCTGGAACATCTGCAAGAGTAATTTTGAATTCTACTAAATCCGCTTCAGAAGTCATAAAAGGTATTATGCTTATTTCCCTTCTTTCAATATCAACTTTAAGCATAACATGCATACCTTCAACAATTCCGATATTGTCTCTGATAGTTTGAGGAATTGTAACTTCGCCTTTCTCATTAATACGTACAATTTCAGTTAGTTTCAATATCTCATCCTCCATTCAATATTCAATTTTAATTCCTATCAAGATATCTTTTCTGCCTATTATGTTGTTTAACAATGCTAATTAATTTTTTTAGAAAAAACAACTTAAGAGGTATTTTTACACAATTATATTTAGCATAAAACACAATAATCAACTACTTGATACTAATGCAACCAAGAGACTTATTCGAAAAAATGCTTGCGTTTTATGGTTCACAAAACTGGTGGCCAGGCGAAGGATTTGAAATCGCTATCGGAGCAATATTGACTCAGAATACTTCATGGAAGAATGTAGAAAAAGCTCTTGAAAATCTAAGGAATAATGATCTGCTGTCTCCAAAAAGTATCTTGGAATGTGAAGATGAATTATTGGTAGAGTTGATAACACCAGCAGGATTTTTCAATTCGAAAGCACAATATCTGAAAAACCTTTGTAGATTATGGATCAATAATCCAAAACCTAGTAGAGAGACACTGTTATCTGTAAAAGGAATTGGCGAGGAAACAGCTGATTCAATTCTTCTTTATCTCTTAAATGAAGCGGAATTTGTTATAGATGCTTACACAATGAGAATCAGTAATAGATTAGGATATGATGATTCAAATGATAGAAAATATTGGAAAAATTTCTACGAGTATAAATTGGATAAAGATGTGAGTTTATTCAATGAATTTCATGCTTTATTTGTGGAACATGGGAAACGCTTCTGTAAAAAAGCGAGTCCACTTTGTTCTATCTGTTTTCTAGTTAAAGATTGTAATTATGGAATTAAGAAAAAGAAAAATTAATCGAGTTTGAATCCTTGTTCTCTTAGTACACTCAATAACGTTTTTCCGTACCTTGGTCCTTGAGTTATTTTCCGACTGATATGCTCTGACCATGAATATTTATCCAGATCAATTTCGTCTTTTCCTTTTTTCAACGGTATTTTAGCTCCGAGTTTTATGTAATACCCTTGAGTAATATAACCTTCATCCATTGCTCTCATACACTCTTTAATTTCATCCTCTGAGAGATCATTGTATTTGTCTTCATAAGCAGTAAGTTTCAAAGGATATCTTGGACGAATTTGCATTTTATGTTCTGGGTCCGGGTATCCTAAACACATACTAACCACAGGGAAGGTTTTTTTGGGAACCCCGAAAGTTTCTGCAATTTTATCAACTTGAAATGGTGCTCCACCAAGCAAAACAGAACCAAGACCTAAAGAATCAGCAGCCAAAACCACATTTTCTACTACAAGTGAAACATCTTGAACTCCTAACCATAAAAGCATGCTATCATCATAATCATAAGTATAGTTTCTTTGTTTGACTATTTTTTCCATCCTATTGAAATCAATAAAGAATACCATGTATAGTGTAGCTGAGGGGAACACCCTCATTTTTTTCATTTTCTCTTTATCTCGAGTGTATACTATGCTGCAACTCTGAAACGCAAAAGGAGCTCTAATACCTGCACTAAGAATTTTCTCTATTACTTCATCTGAGACTTCTTTATCAAGGAATCTCCTAATTGATCTTCGGTCATGTATTACTTTGAAGAGATCATGTTCAATTTTTATTTCGTTTTTACTCATTGTATAGACACCACTAACAAAAATATCTTATTAACATATTATTTTTCCGTCTGAAAGCCCTTTTGTTCAAATTGTCCTACAAGATAACGAATTTATAGAGGTAAAACAAAGTACCTAATGATTACACAAGGATGGATTATCATGAGTGATGAAGCAAAAGTAAAAATTCCAGGAACAACATTTTCATTTAAATTTGGCATCGAAGGAAAAAATTATGCCGTTTACCTTGTGCAAGGAGCACATGCTATAAGTATTAAAAAATTGAATATTCTAAAGGGAACTACACTCAGAGACTTGCCGGAGGAAGCAGAAAATGGGTTGCGTTTTCTCTTAGATTCAGAAGAAGTATATATCTCACCAGTTGTTGTCGATCGAGTTGTATCAGAATTAATGGAACAAATTCCAAAAGATGGTCAGATCTTTGTAAAAGAAACATCAATTAAACCTGATATTGAAACATCTGTTCGTGTTTTAGATTTGATTGAACAATCGGATCATAGAGCTGGCAAGAAATCAGTTGAGGAGTACACTCCTGGGGAAAAACCAAAATATGATGCAAATGCATCTGACATAGGAATGAAGAAATCTTTGAAAAAACCAAAACCTCTTTCCAAGAGAAATGCAGTAACTGATCAAGATTATCCTAAACCAGCAATAAGTGCAAAAGATGATTATTTAGCTTTAGAGGAAAAACTAACATCTCTAACTAATGAAGTTAAATCATTACAAGAGACTATTGTGAAAAACAACAAAGCAATAACTAGCATGAAAAAACAAATCACAACACTAAAGAAAAGCACCAAAGAGCTCAAAGCTTTAACTAAATAATCAGCTGCAAAAGAATAATGATTTTTAAAAAGAAATGGATTTGTTATCCGGAAAAACAGAAAAAGGAAAAAGGCATTGTAAAAAGCCTTTTTTCTAAAATTTTCTTCGACCATTAAACATCTCTGATAGAGGTCGTAGAGCACCTTTAAGTATTTCATTCAGACTTTTACCGTCAATCATAACTCCATCAGAACTTGCTCTAACAATTTCGCCTTTATCATTAGAAACTTTCACACCATCTTTCTTAGAAACTTTAACGTATGAATTCTTCTTTTTGTTACAAACAATAACTTCTCGTTCGTCTTTACCAACAGCAATTATTGAATGATTATCTTTTATTAAGATGAATTCTTCCGGTTCAAATAAGTAGATGTAAAAATCAAGACGACTGAGATCTCGGGGCCATGAGTAGCGTTTACCGTTCACACGCCATTCGGATTTGCCATGCTTGCTGAATTGAGAGTCTTGTATTTTCTGGAAATACCGATAAGCTGTTAATTCTACTTTTCTAAAATCTTTATCTGAAAGGGTTTCAGATTTAGTATTAGAAAGATCGATGTCATCACATTTAATGAAAGCTTCTTTTGCAAGCTTTTCAATCGGTTCGCCAATAGCTCCTTTCTGTGTATTAACGATTGTATCTGCTCCAAGGTAAATGTCTCCAGTTATATAATATCCAATTGTTTCATACGATCTGGTCTCAACAACAGGGAATATTCTAGATCGTTTACCAACGGTTACAATGGTATCTTCTAAATCTGCAATAGCAATTATTTGGACTACTTTTAATGGTTCATTAACTAGCTCTAATTTCATTTTTTAGGTCTCTCCAGTTTATTTTATGCTAACATCGTATTCCTCGTCGGAATCTTCAGAATTCTTACCTTTCTTCTCTTTTTTCTTGTGTTTTTTTTCATTGAGATATCTCATGAATTGAATTTCAGTAAGTTTCAAAGCTTCACGACCACGAGTTGTTAACAAATAACGACCACGAACAACTTCTTGAGTAACAAATTTGACTTGATCATCTAGAAGTCGATCCATGTGATGTTTGAAAGTTCCACCACGAAGACTGGTAATATCGCTAAGTTCCTTTTGGTATTTTGGACTCTTTTCAAGTTCTTTGAGAATACGTAATCTATTTGGGTCACCAATTGCAGAGACAATGGTTGATCCAACTTCATAGAATTCCTCAAGTTTGTCTTCAGGAATTTTTGGACCCACGCTGACATGAACCTCTTTAGCGATTTTATCGCCGATTTCTTTGCCGAGTTTATCCATTTCCTTGCCAACAACTTTCATCTCTTGTCCAATATCGCCTGCACTTTTGATTGCGATGCCCATTGAAGATTTAATGCTATCTCCAACTGAAGCAAGAATTGATCGAGTATATTCCCCAAGTCTTACTTCTAAATCTGAAGTAACTCCTTTAATATCTTCATCAATATCCAAATCCCAGGTATAACTGTAATCTCTTCGTTGATTGCGGAGAGATCGTTCCTTCTCTCTTATTTCACGTTCTTTTTCACGGAGCTCTCTTTGGACATGTTGATATTCGCGTTGTTGCTCTTGAAATTTTTTTTGTTTATCAACAAAATCATCTCTCATTTTGTGAAGTTCTTCGTTGAGTTTTTCCTTCTTTTGTCTAATGAGATCTTTTTCTTTGGCAATGCGTTTCTTCTGCTCTGTAGTGAGTTCCGCTTGACGGACTACAATGGGTCTACCATGTCTGTCTTTTCTGATTATTCTTGCTGCCTTTGCTGCCTTTGCTGGTTTGGCTGGTTTTGCAGGTTTGGCAATTAATGGAGGTTTTGGAGGTAAAGGTGGCATTGGGTGTTTTAGTGATTCACCAGTAAAAGGATCAAATCTGACCTCTTCATCATCATTAACATAGAGATATTCTTCATCTTCATCATCGTCATCAAGTAACTCAAGTTTTTTGCGAAGTTTCGCCATCTCTTTTTCGAGTTCCTTTTTTCTCTTATCTTTATTTTTTGACATTTTTAAAAAACACTCC